>CAIXTV010000082.1 GCA_903922465.1 uncultured bacterium | reverse complement strand
CATCTATATCAAGTTCTTTTCTTAATTCTTCAATAGGAGAGATTACAGATAAATTTGGTTTTGATATATTGAAAGATAGGATAAAATTCACAAATTACTCACCTCATTTAGCAGGTATTATTCAGAAATACATCACAAATCTGCGTTGTTCAGCGTAGTACATACTTACTGTGAACGGAATTTGCAATTCCGCTCTGAACACCTGATAATTTGTAATTATAATCCTTAGGCTAAAGCCACAGCATTTTATCATTTAAGTCCGTTGGCTGAAGCACAACGGCAATGAAAAACTGTTTCAATTTGGGCGAGCCCCCTTGGATCCTGGAACCTGACTGCAGTCAGGCAGGTTTGAATTTTGGGTCTTGGGTTTTTTTCTTCCTAAAGCCTAAAGCCTAAAGCCTTCGTCTTACAAAACCTCTTTAATTGCTAAAGCGATGCGAGTGCCCCGAATGGCATAAACAGGCATTTTGCCAATATATTTATCGACTACTTTGCTGACATCTTCAATCATTCCATAGTCGTGCCATACGAGAACTCCACCTTTTTTGAGATGTTGCAGGGCATTTAGCGTATCGTTTTTCACATATTCATAGTGATGACAGCCATCGAGGAATATTAAATCAAAAGGAGTGTCCAAAGCTTCCCAATCTAATCGTGCAGAGTCTTCAAATATCTGATTGATTTTATAAGCCAATTCAGGATATTCTCTGTATTGTCTTCCGACACCGGAACGTTCGGTGACATTCTTATATATTTCGGGGATGTCTAACTGAAGTGTTCCGTCCCATTCGGGGGGTAAGTCCACCGTGGTGATGTTGCCACTTTCGGGCAGGTTAAGGGCAAGGTTTAGCGTGGTATTTCCATCAAAAGTCCCGATTTCGAGAATGTTTTTTGCCTGAATATGTTTCATAACAGAGCACAGGATAAATACTTCCTGCATATCCATGGATGTGTAGAAATCCTTATCGAAAGCATTTCGCAAAGTGACTTCGGTTTTTTCTATCCCTTTAAAAACATCCGTAATAAAAACTCTCTTTAATTGACCATAACTCCAGCTCCCGATGCGATAGGCTTCCATGTCTTTGGGTTTGATGCCAAAAGGGAAGAAACGTCGCCATATTAAAACGATTGCTGTAAAAGGGTTCTTAAGTATTTTCTTAAACATTTTGTGCTATTTTAGGTTCTTCAAAGCCCAGTTTAAATTGTTTTTGGCTAATTGGTAATCGGGACGAATCTTGATTGCTTCGTTGCAGGCATTGGATGCCTCTTTCCACATCTTCATGGAATTGTAGGAGGCACAAATGTTATTCCATGCATCAGCCAGAGCCGGATTTATTTCAAGCGCTTTTTTGTTTAAACGAATGCATTCATTATAATCGCCCTGATTATATGAATTCAGGCTTTGATTTAGTAAGTCGGTTGCTTTATCGGAACCCGGAAGCATTTCGGTTTGAGTTTTAAGTTTGCGTAAAGATGGAGGTAAATGTTTGTAGAGCTTTGCAAAGCCAAGAGGAGATGTATATATCAGTTTATATTCATTTTTCAACTGCTCCGCAATCATCATGGTTTCATTATTTCCGGAATAACGGTTATCCATAAACCATGTAACTACATAGTCGATATCCCCTGTGGTTTTCTTGCGATAATCAACAAAGTTTGCCTGGGGTGGTTCGAAATGCAAGTTGCCAATGTAGGTCCATGGATTCATTTCTTGCTTCCATATATAAGGAAATTGCTTATAAAGAGCCGGAATATTGGTCATTACTATCATGGGTTTATAAGCTCCAATCAGATTTGAAGATGTTGCAAATAAGTATAGTTTATCAGAAATCATTTGGCCGTTCCTATCAATTCCGGTGTTTGAAAAATTCAAGGGAAGAATTGTTGAATTAGGAGAAACATAAGGTTCAATTGTCAGGAAATCGTCATACATTTCAGAAGCTTTTGCATAGACAGGTGCACGGTAAATGCTTTGACCAACAACAATAACTACCACAAACATAAGTATTCCGTACTGTATCCATTTATGATAGTTCAGCGTTGCCATCCAAACAATTAAGAACATCCAAGGGATTAATTGTGTTCGTTCGAAATAGCCGATAGTGTGTTGGCTGAAATAGAAATGGAAAAGCAGAAGTATGAATACAATTAGATAAAAAGCATCGTTTTCGACCAATTTCAAGTCTTTGAATTTATAGTACATCGCGAAGCAGAACATAATTAACATCACTATCGCCATAGCAAAAGAAAAAGCGATTTCTTTATTAGATAGTACCACCAAATAGCTCATCGAAAGGAAATTCTTTATGAAGAACATTGGCTCGCCATTATTGTAATTCGTATAATCGGGCGAAGTTGACATAAAAATATACAACAATAGAAGCGCTGGAATAGCCACTGCAATCAATTTAAGGATTTCATACAATACATACATCATATGCTTTTTCGCGTTTTCAAAATCGTTAAGCATTCGTACCACGAATGAAAAACCAATGTAAATTGAAATGGCCACAACTGAAAATGCAAATATAACTGCATGCGTAAAATACAGCAATAGGAGCAAGAGCAATAGCACTAATATTATTTTAAAGCTAATTAGCCCCCTGTACTTAATCCAATATCTTATAGTTATCAGCATAAAAACAATACTAAAAATATAGCTATAAAAGCCCATCTGAAAAGCATAATTGCACACTAAGGGCAAGACCAAAACAGACAGAAAACTGGCGTTATGATTGATTGAACGTATAAGATAGCGGAAAGCGAAAGCGAATGACAGAATGTAAACCGAAAGAAATATCTTCTCAATCAGCATAGGTGGAAAAACTAACACCAAGAGACTGACTGCAATATGCCCGAACCAATAGGGGAATAAAATGAAATTAGGAGCGTAGTATTGACGATAGAATTCGACATCGTTAGCCAAGATATTATCTAAAAAGATCTTGGCATTGTAGATATGAGAAGGGCCATCCTGTGTGACAAACAGCTTATTAATCCACAGAGGCAACAAGAGTATGAGTATAACCAATACAAAAACAATCCGTTCAAGTTTTTCGGTTCTGAGGTTTTGGTTTATATTGCGTCTAAGGTTCATGATTCTCAATTAAATCGTTTTCAAAGGTAATATTTCTTTGATTTTTTCAAACACAGCTTGGGGGGTGATGGTTTGCATGCAAAGATTATTTGTGCAAGGCGAAAAGCGGTGATTGAAGGCATTCACGCAAGGGCTGCAAGCTAAATTGGTGTGAATGCTATGTGAGTTTTTACCTAAAGGACCAAACAGAGTGGGCGTTTCAGGTCCGAAAAGCACCAAACTTTTTATGTCGGTTATTGAAGAGAAATGCCCGGGCCCACTATCGTTTGTTACAAGTAAATTGGAGAGTGTGTACAAAACAAACAACTCTCTTAGTTTCGTTTTCCCTGCCAGACAAATGACATTCGTGAGATTAATTTGTTTATGAATGACTTCGGCAGAAGGCCTTTCAGAAGGAGCGCCGGTTAAGATAATGAGCACATCTTTATAATAAGAATTCAACAGATGCGCCAATGTGATAAAGTTTTCTGAAGCCCACTTGCGAATGGGCAACATATCGCTGGCGTTGGGATTTAAGAGTATGATTTCGCCCATGGGTTTGCTTCCGAATTCATTTTCTATCATCGCCAAAACACTCGCTTGTTCATCCTTTGTTGCGTTGAATACGGGAGCAGTTAATTTTATATCAGCAAGATTCACCTTAGGCATGGGAGTAACCGAAATGTCGGCATTAATGGCCTCGACGAGCAACTGATATGCAACGGCAGTATGAATATATGGATTGTATTGAACTTTATGCGTCATTAAGTCGCCGCGATAGGGATACTCGCATGTGAAACGATGGTATCCAATCCGTTTTCGGGCGAAAGTAAGATAACTTATCACTGCCGATGCTCGCGAAAAGAACTCCATATCAATGGTGGTATCGATGCGGAGTTTTTTAATTTTGCGCAAAGCCAGCAGTAAGTCTTTAATGAACATTAAAATATTATCCTGTCTAATGGTAATGATATTTTCGGATGGGATGATATCCAACAAATCGAGTATGGGTTTATTCTCTTCAAACACCAAAAAATACACGTTTTCTTTGCCGAGCAACTGAGTTGCTTTTAGGATTGAACTATAAGCAATGATGGTTGCCCCTTGTTCAATAAGTTTTATGAAGATTAGTTTTTCGCTTTTCTTTTCCGAATTTCGGCCAATGAGATGAAGCTTGGAATAAAAGTTATTATGGTAGGTAAAGAGCTTACATATAATTCCGCCCACCCATTTGTCGAGAAATTTTATAGTCTTAACATTCATAATCACTCTTGGCTAATGAAAAATAAGAATTACTAAGACCCTCCTCCTGATATGCAGACACAGCCTTTAGTTTTGCAGCATTAATTCGTTGATATGCTTCATGAACTACATTCTGTTCTTTAGAAAAACCAAAAATAGTCGTTTGCTTTCTCATCATTTCTTATTTAATTTGGTGATGGAGAGGTTGAGGTTGTTTTTCGCTAACTCGTAATCGGGTTTGAGACGAAGGGCATTTTCGCAGGCTTTTTTGGCTTTCAGATATTGCCCAAGCGAATTATACGAAGCACAAATATTATTATACGCTTCAGCATAGTCGGGCTTTAGTTGCAGCGCCTTTTCCGAAGTTTCTATACATTTCTCATAATCTAGCTGCTGATAATATTTCAAACTCAAATTAAGCAGTCCTTCGGGAGTGGGCTTTTTATTTGCTTCCTCTTCAAGGGCAATTGTGGGCGATTGCTTGGACTTCGAAGCGTTGAGATACCTCAAAGCAGTCTGATCGTTGGGGTCGATGAGCAGGGTTTGATTTGCCTGTTCAGCTAATTTATCGAACATACCGAATTCGTTATACAATTGCATCAGCAGATAGCGCGAACTGAGGAAGGATGGGCCGTTTGCAACAGCAATTTCGAGATAAGGAAGCGCTTCGGCCGGCTTATTCTTCCCCACAAGATAATTCCCAAAGAAATAATAAGGCGCCTGTTCATTTTTGCCGCAATCTATTGCCTTGCGAAAATCGTTTTCAGCTTCGATGTTTCTTCCTAAAGCTCCTTTCACTATCCCCAGATTTACATAGAGGGAGGAATAATTAGGAGTAAGAGGCACCGCACGTTCGAAATACTTCAAAGCAACATCATACTTTCCTATCGCCATTTGCGATAAACCATAATTCATCAATCCCCTCCCATTCCCGGGGCTTTTTTCGGTGACATCAAACCAGAGACTTTCTTCCGTTTTCCAAACTTTATTGCGCTTATGCGTAGCCCAAGCATTTGCACCCAGAATAAAAAACACGTAAACCACAATAAGCATTGAAAAGACAAACTGAGTGCGAATTTCGTCTTCGTAATATTTCAACAAAAGAAAAATAGACCAGCACACCGAAAGCATTAACCCCACATAAGGATAAAACACACGATGATCGTTCAATATTTCAGCAAAAGGGACTATGGTGGAAGAAGGTATGAGTGCCAAGAAAAACCACATAATTCCAAAGGCTATTGGCCGGGTCGATTTCTTTTTCGAAGTAATGAAGCTGATAATGAGCATGACAATAACAAAGAATATTCCAACAAAAAACCTCCAGTTTAGGATGCTGGTCAAGGCCACCCAATCGTAATCGGCACTTAATTGATTAGGGAGGAAAAAACTTTTGAAATAATAAAGCCACACAAAAGGCTGTGATATCATATAATTATACACCGAAAGATTGCTCGGCATAAAAGTCGAAGGTGTCATTTTCGCTTGCAGATAATACAGCAATGCGGCCAACACAAAAACAGGCATTACAATCAGCAGGGCTGACTTAAGGTCATTGAAACGTTTCGCTTTAAATACATCGAAGAATGACATTTCTTTTTCGAAGAGAAGAATATACACTAGCAATATTGGAGCAAACATCAAACCAGTAGGTTTTAGCAGCACCGAGAGTATAAAGGGAATCAAATAGAGATAGAACTTTCGGGCAGGTTTCCAAAAGACATACATCACAAAGGCGAGCACCACGAAAAAGGTGGAATAGGAATCGGACCGGGCGCAGATGTAATTGACCGTTTCAGCAATGGCGGCATGCGTAGCAAACCAACACACTGCGAAGAGGGCGATAAAATAGTTCCACCGGTGCTCAATTGCTTTATTGAAAACTTTCAGATAAAAGAAAAACATCACCAACAGCAACATCAGAAACCAGAAGAAATTCGAGATATGAAACCAGAAGGTATCCTTCAATCCGCCGTTTATTTTATAGTCGATGGCATATGAAAGGGTGATGAGAGGACGGTAAACCTGGTTTTCGGGATGGGGTGTTAGGGTGCGGGCGTCGGTGAAAAACTTGCTGAAATTTGTAAGAGTACGGATAGAGGGGTTATTTTCGATGGTGTGATTATCATCGAAATGAAAGCTATTGTAGAAGTGATTCGAATAGACTATTATGATGAAAAACAGGGCTATAAAGGCTAATAATGCGGTTAATTTCTTATGATTCATTATGGATATTTATACTATTGGTTGCAAAGATAAAAAAAATGCGGGGATGAAGAATTTGAAAAATTTAAAATTTGTTAATTTGAAATTCCGAAGAATAAGTAATAATAATATTGAATACAGTTGAAATTTAATTACTTCTTAGAGTTTTACAGTCTTAGTGGACAAAAAAAAATGCCACATATCTATACTGAATTGAAAATATTATTGTAATTTTGAAGAAAATAAATTCATGGAAACATTAATTTTGCATAAGAAATTATTGAGCCAAAAACGAAAAAGCAATGAAGAGTTAATTAGAATTGAAAGATTAAAATCTATCATTAAAGAATAAGAGAAATGATTGCTCTAAACATCAAATCAAACCCAACACATCACAATTTATATAATTTGATCCCCTTTATTGAACAAGGCATAATTGAACTAAAAACAGGCGAATATAAAAGCGAAAAAGAAAGAGAAGATACATATTTAGAAGGGATTTCAGAAATAATCATAAAGCGCGAAAGCATTTTCTCTCTCGACCGAAATATAGAAACTCTATATACATACACTTCAAGCGATTCAGACTCAACTGAATTTACCGACTTTATCAAAATACCGGTCTGCGCACTACCACCCTATTTGGGTTTAAGTTACGACCAAATAAAACACAGCAGAGCAGATCTATGTGAAGCATTAATTCCTTTTAATAAAAATTTTCAAGACCTCTCCGAACAACTTTTCAAGCTCCCCTACTTGCCCGAAAATATTAATCACATAAAACAATTGTGCAACGACACACTAAAACCCCATTTCGAGCCAATTCAACAAAGCATCAACAATAGTATCTATCTAAATAGTGTAAAAGACAAAGTGGGCGACGATTTATATACCATCTTAAGTATAGGAATAGGCCCCGCAGAACTTCCAGCAAATTACTATGAAAAAGCAGGGGTAATATCACCCATTGTGGGCAACGAAATAAAACAAAGAATAAAACTACACTACGATTCAAATGCTTGCTTCATGTTTATTTATTACAAAGTCTTAACAGGAGATAAAACATTGGTCTTAACGCAAAAACAACAAGAAGCATAATCATTCAAAAATCGCTAAAACTCTTTCACAAACAAGCAAAGCTGAAGAAACACTTAGCTATAAAATTAATATTTCATAATGACTCCAACACTCTACACCGAAGACAAAACTTTCAACAAAACCGATTTCACTGTCCAAGCCCTCCCACAAGGCGAATATGAGCAATGTCGATTTATCAACTGCGATTTCTCAAATTCAAGTCTTGCCGATATCAAGTTCGTCAACTGCGAATTCACAGCCTGCAACACAAGTATGGTAAAACTCACCAACACAGCACTTCGCGACATCATATTTAAAGATTGCAAATTGCTAGGATTGCAATTCCAACATTGCAATCAGTTTGGCTTATCGCTAAGTTTCGAAAACTGCAACCTCACTTATTCCTCCTTCTTCAAAGGGAAATTAAAAAAAACCATGTTCAAAAACTGCCAACTCAACGAAGTAGACTTCAGCGAATGCGATGTAAGCCTCTCCTCATTTGATCACTGCGACTTCTTACGAGCAACTTTCGACAACAGCAACCTCGAAAAAGCCGACTTCCGAACTGCAACCAACTTCTCAATCAATCCCGAAACCAACAGAATTAAAAAAGCAAAGTTCTCCCTAACAGGAATTGTAGGCTTGCTTGATAAATATAACATTGAAATTGAGGGAGTAAATTAATGAAATTTCAAAAATTAAATCTTTATTTTGCGATGTCGTATTAAATAAATATTAATTTTGGGCGAATATTAAAACATCGAATGAATTTCTTCAAGATCAAAACAATTTGGACAAATGCCGAACTTATACCCCTGAAATTATGCATTGCAACAGCATATATTTTAATTGGCGCTTACTTCCATGACTTCTTTTGCAATCATTATATTCCTATCGCTATACTGTTTTTCATTATGCTTATTTGGTCAGTTTATCTATGGCTGACAAAAATAAAAAACACTAAAAAGGAATAAAATAAGCTACCTTTTAACTTAATAACTCAATAATCAAATAACATAATAATCAAACCAATGAAAATCACTATCAAGCACCAGGAAACCTTTTCGAGAGGAGAATTACTATTGCGTTCTTTTTTCGGCTTCTTCTACATTATGATACCACATATGTTTCTGTTGTATTTCCTGCAAATTGCAGGAGGTCTGCTAAGCTTTATATCGTGGTGGGCAGTATTGTTTACAGGCAAATATCCACAAAGTTTTTATGAGTTTCAACTTAATTTACAGCGTTGGAGTTTGCGCGTAGGACTTAGATTGCTCAATTTGGCCGACGGCTACCCAGCATTTGGCTTAAATTCAGCTGACTCAAACAGCAACATCGAAATAGAAAATTCAGAATCGCTCAGCCGAGGATTATTACTATTAAGATTATTCTTCGGAATGTTTTATGTCATTATACCCCACGGATTTTTATTGATGTTCCGCGCTATTGCCTGCATGTTCATAGCCTTCATAGCATGGTGGATAGTCTTATTCACCGGAAAATATCCTGAAAGCATGTTTAATTTTGTAATCGAAACACAACGTTGGTCAATAAGGGTGAGCTTGTATATGAAGTTTATGACCGATATCTACCCTCCATTTCACGGCAGAGAAATAGAATAAATACAAAAGCCCTGATTCCAAATTCTCAAATAAGGTGTATCCCTTATAATCTGAAATTTGAAATCAGGGCCTTTCCTCTTAATTTTCTTCTTTAAAGAAAACCTTGTAAAAACTCATACCTTTCGCATCATCATAACCTTTTTCAATCAGCTCTTTATTCCCATGAATATAGATATGAAAATTCTTATCTAGCTTTATGATGCTTTTAAAAATGCGCTGTTGTTTCTTCACCGCCTCCGACGAAATATTGAATTCATCGTATATGTCAATATCGCGGTCATCCGCAAATTGTTTTTTATAATCATTAAAAACGGCAATCACTTCAGGTTGTTGAATCACATCCGAAGCAAAATCATCCATATTAAAGGTGCTGTTTTCTTTGAAAAACTGAACTGATTTATTCAGCATATCCACCTGATCGGCTTTGCTCACATCAAAAGATTCCGATAGACGTTCAACAACGAAATTCTTGCAAAGGCTTAGCGCATTTTGTGTTTGATGATAATCGTCATTTCTTGGGCTAACATGCAGAAAATCATCTTTCCAGTATTGAGCTTCATACCCCTTTCCCGAATTGTCGACTATTGCCACAAGATAACCCTTTTCTTTTTCAGTGTTAAAAATAAGACAACCTTTATCCAACTTATTAATATTGATACCTTCCTCACTATCCACTTCAAAGTCACCATCAGAAGTATGCACTTTCAGAAAAACATCCTTGTTCTCTGATTTAAACAGTCCAACGGCATCAAACATTTCGCCTTCAACCAGACAATCTTTAAAATAGGCAACATAAAACTCACCCGCCTTAATTTTAGGATGAGTGCTTTGTTCATATAAATGTTTAGCCAAATGAATACTGTTCTCTAACACCTTGTTGTGATGCTCAAATATCTCGGTAACATAAGAAAACACCTCATTAAGTTTGGTATGACTTTCGTGATGAAGATTATAAAATTCATCATTTACAAAAGATGAAAGGAAGTATTTAATCAAGACTTTATCGATGCTGTCATTATCAATATTAGTAATCGATTTCGATAAATACACTCCATCGTCGCTGTATTTATTACCAACTTTATGAATGCAAAGTTGCTGAATTTGAGAAGAATCGGTAAGAATCATAGATTTATTTTTAATGTTAACATAAACACTTTAAGGAATAACGAAATCAATCAGAGCATTAACAGTAGCATCCCCTTTATCAGTAACTATAAATGATTGAATAGTGTTTGAACTCATATAATCGCCTTTACCATGCTTTTTATCCTTATCACGGTCGAGGAAGGTGTAAATATAGTATTTCCCGGGATGAACATTCTTAAGCGTATAGTTTGTAGTCCCATAAGGCAGATAAACATATTTCGAAATAAATTTAAGATTTTCCTTGAGGTATTGAATTCCTTCGAACAAAGGCTCTGTTGTTAATAACACACAAATCTCATCCGAGTTCTTGGTGTCAAACTCAGGGTTAATAGAGATATGAATACTTGCACTCCCAACATAAGGCTGAGCCTCTGATTTGTAAGGATCATTCTCGAAACTAAAAAAGATACTCTCTTTCATATTCTTAAATTCATCCGAAAAATCCTTAATCATCACAGGTTGGGGATAATTAAAGCGGACACCAGTTTGTGATGCATACTCACGGGTAGCAAGTTTAGCGGTAAAAGTCGAATGCAGTTCGAGTGGGTTTACCTTATTGAATTTAGTGGTATACACTTTCATCACAAACTGCTCATCTTGAAAAACAAACTCAGTAAATGCTCTTTTAACACCACTAACGACGTCACTAAAACGATAATATCCCTTAGCGTCATTAACTGAATCCATCACTTCATAGGTTACACAACATTTATCCTTAAAACATCCTTCAGTCCTAAGCGCTACTTTAAGCTTGTTATTATGCTTAACAATGAAGAAACTCATATTATTCACAGTGTTCGAATCCAGCATGGAGAATTGAGAAACTTGAGCAGAGGAAATAGGACGAAAATCCACATACCATGAAGTAAAACTACCGGCAGAAGTTGCTGAACTAACCGGCCCATTCCATAAACCGGGTATCTTCTTCATAAACTCAAAGCCTAACACTTTGTCGTTATTACTAACATAAGTTCTTTCGCTAGGGGTTTGTGCCAAACATTGAGACATCATACTTAAGGCACCAAAGATAAGTATGAAAAGTTTAAATTTAGTTTTCATCCGATGATTATATTTTATTTGATTTTTCTAATAAGGAAATAAATGTATGCAATATTAAGTAATACTGACAAACCTAGCAGCAGACCTATGATAAAATCAAGGCAATTGCTTTGAGGACTATACTTTTCAATCAAAATAGCAATTGCCAGGAGTATCATCCCAATAGGCAAGGTTAGAATCTGTGATTGTTTCATTTTGATATGGGTTTAACGAATGCAAAATAAACTTAAATAAATAATATTTCAAACATCAGAAGGCTCTAATTGCACGAACGCGATGAGGTGTAGTTTTTTCATCGTTTAATAAACTACCTGAAAAGTCCACAGTCCAAGCTATATAGTTAGTGTATTCGGTAGAACTCCAATATAAATCATTTGTAAAGCCCAATACTGTTCCTGCAAGATCTTGAGTGTACAAAGCGTAAAGTTCATCTAAGGAAGGCAGAAACCAATCATTATAACCATTAAGTTGTAAAGTATCGCACATATAAGCAGCATAGCTTCCAACACCTTGCACTGCAATTATGGCATTGGTATTTGCTTTTCCCGATCCAATTGTTGTTCCTAACGCATTTGTATGTAATGATTGTCCGTTATCCCATGCAATTCCAGCACTCTGATCGCTTGTTGGAGCAATCAAACCATGCAAACCACTATTATCAATATAAAAGATAACACCTCCCTGATATTCTTGTCCAATGTTCAAATAGGTGCACGAACCATCATCTTGGTTAGCATTGTCATTATAATTGGTTGCTTTGGGGTCGATGCAACCTTTAATATCTTTCTTACAACTATACGTCATCAGTAAACATAATGACATAAGCACAACAAAATATCGCGGAATTTGATTTTTAATACTCATTTCAACATAGTTTAAATTCAATAAATTAATCTTCTTAATTCAAGAAGCATCAGACAGGAGGTCATTGACCTGATATTCTCGAACGAGATACAAAATTAATCATAAATCTAATTACAAAACAAAATGTTTAAGTTTATTAGAGAATCGAAGTTTGATGAGAGCTAAAAGCAAATAAAATATTAATTTAAAGCCATAATAGGTAGATAACTCAATTTATATATACATTAGTCTAAGATAAATAATAATTTTGCAGTCTTAATAATATAACACCAATTCTTCATATGCAGGACATTTCAGTATATAAACCAATAAATCATCTACGAATTGTAACCGCTGCTTCTCTATTTGACGGGCACGATGCTTCTATCAATGTGATGCGTCGCATTATTCAATCGACCGGAGCTGAGGTTATTCACCTTGGGCATAACCGTTCGGTGCAAGAGATTGTTGATTGTGCAGTGCAGGAAGATGCGCAGGCAATTGCTATCACTTCTTATCAGGGAGGTCATATTGAGTTTTTCAAGTATATGTATGATCAGTTGAAAGAAAAGGGTTTTAACGACATTAAGATATTTGGGGGGGGCGGAGGAGTTATTCTTCCGGAGGAGATAGAGGAATTGCATAACTACGGAATAACTAGGATATACTCGCCTGATGATGGTAGGAGGATGGGCTTGCAAGGGATGATAAATGATCTTATGCAGAAGTCGGATTTTCCGAGAGGCAGGGACCTTAAGGTTGCTGTGGCGGACATCGAGAAACAAGATTACGCTTCGATTTCGAAATTGATTTCATCGGTTGAGAATTATCCGGAGGAAGTGAGTAGTATTATTACGCAAATTAATGAAATGGCAGCAGGGAAGAATATTCCTGTGCTGGGGATTACGGGCACGGGAGGCTCAGGGAAATCTTCGTTGGAGGATGAACTCGTGAGGAGGTTCCTTCTTGATTTCCCTCAGAAGAAGATAGGAATTGTGTGTGTGGATCCTTCGAAACGTAAGACAGGCGGTGCCCTTCTTGGGGATAGGATTCGGATGAATGCCATCAATAACAACAGGGTGTATTTGCGCTCTATGGCAACGCGGCAGTCGAATCTGGCTCTTTCGAAGTATGTGAAGGACACCATTAACATTCTTAAGGTTGCCAACTTCGATCTTATCATTGTGGAGACCTCAGGGATTGGGCAGTCGGACACTGAGATAGTTGATCACAGCAATCTATTTATGTATGTGATGACACCTGAATATGGTGCAGCTTCGCAACTCGAAAAGATTGACATGCTTGATTATGCTGACATCATCGCTCTGAATAAGTTTGACAAGCGTGGAGGTATGGACGCTTTGCGTGATGTTAAGAAGCAATATCAGCGCAACCACAAGCTGTTTGAAGTTGATTTCAATATGATGCCTGTGTTTGGCACGATAGCTTCTCAGTTTAACGATGCGGGGGTTAATCAATTTTACAACGCGCTTATTCAAATCATAAAAAGTAAACTTGGCATTGAGTTCGATTCGCATGTGAGTTTGGCAGGAGAAATTCCTGATAAGATATACATAATACCACCTCAGCGCACACGTTATCTTGCTGAGATATCGGAAACAGTGAGGTCATACAACGAATGGACTAACGAGCAGGGCGAGATTGCTCAGCAGCTCTACAGTCTTAAGAAATCGATTGAACTGCTCAAAAAGGAGGATTGTAAGGATGACATTAATCTCATCGAATCGCTACAGTTGAAGTATGCTACACTTGAGTCGACGCTTGATGGAGCTAACAAGATGCTTATTGAGAATTGGGATAAGAAGGTTGCATCATACAAGAACGAATATTACATTTTCAAGGTGAGGGATAAGGAAATTAAGATTAAGACCCACACTGAGACACTTTCGCATTTGCAAATTCCCAAGATTTCGCTACCTAAGTATGAGGCTTGGGGCGACATTCTGAAGTGGAATCTCAAAGAGAATGTGCCCGGAGAGTTTCCTTATCTTGCAGGAACATTTCCGTTTAAGCGAGAAGGTGAAGACCCAACGCGAATGTTTGCTGGGGAGGGCGGACCTGAAAGAACGAACAAAAGGTTCCATTATGTGTCGAAGGGATTGCCTGCTAAGAGGCTTTCGACGGCATTTGATTCGGTGACGCTCTATGGCAATGACCCCGAAGTTCGACCTGATATCTACGGAAAGATTGGTAATTCGGGGGTTTCTATATGTTGTTTGGACGACGCCAAGAAGTTGTATTCGGGCTTTAACCTTGCCGACCCAAGCACTTCAGTTTCTATGACCATCAATGGGCCTGCGCCTATCATGGTTGGATATTATATGAATGCAGCCATCGATCAGCAGTGCGAGCTATACATTAAGCAGCACGGACTTCAGGATGAGGTGGAGCAGAAGATTGTTAAGATATTCGAGCAAAAGGGTGTTATGCGCCCTAAATATCAAGAGGAACTGCCCGATGGAAACAATGGGTTGGGTTTAATGCTTTTGGGGGTAACCGGCGATCAGGTGTTGCCGCTTGAGGTGTATGAAAAGATAAAAGCCGAAACCATTTCGGTGGTCAGGGGAACTATTCAGGCCGACATCCTAAAAGAAGACCAAGGACAAAACACTTGCATCTTCTCAACAGACTTTTCGTTGAAGTTGATGGGTGATGTGCAGGAGTATTTCATCAATCATAATGTGAGAAACTTCTATTCGGTGTCGATTTCGGGATATCATATTGCCGAAGCAGGTGCCAATGCGATATCGCAGCTTGCCTTTACGCTTGCCAACGGCTTCACTTATGTGGAATATTACCTTTCGAGGGGGATGCATATCGATAAGTTTGCGCCCAATCTGTCATTTTTCTTCTCTAATGGCATAGATATAGAGTTCTCGGTTATTGGTCGGGTGGCGCGCTCAATATGGGCAAAGACGATGAAGAATAAGTATAAGGGCAATGCACGTTCGCAGCAGCTTAAATACCACATTCAAACCTCGGGCCGATCGTTGCATGCGCAGGAGATTGGTTTTAACGACATCCGCACCACTTTGCAGGCGCTTTATGCCATTTACGACAACTGCAATTCACTTCATACGAACGCTTATGATGAAGCCATTACCACGCCTACCGAAGAGTCGGTGCGCCGTGCCATGGCGATACAGATGATAATTAATCATGAGTTGGGCCTAGCCAAGAATCAGAACCCTAATCAGGGGTCGTTTATCATTGAAGAGCTTACTCAGTTGGTTGAAGAAGCTATATTGAGCGAATTCGACCGCATTTCGGAGCGCGGTGGAGTGTTAGGGGCCATGGAAACAGCATATCAGCGCAGTAAGATACAAGAGGAGTCGCTTTATTATGAAACTTTGAAGCACACTGGCGAATTGCCTATCATGGGTGTAAACACTTTTCTTTCGTCAGAGGGCTCGCCAACGATAACTCCAAGTGAAGTGATACGTTCTACCGAAGAGGAAAAGCAGTATCAGGTGAATATGCTAGCCGAATTGCATAAATGCCATGCAGAGCAGATTAGCGACGTGCTGACTCAGCTTAAACATGCCGCCGTAAAGAATGAGAATGTGTTTGAAGTCATCATGGAGATATCGAAATACTGTTCTATTGGACAAATAACACATGCCTTGTTTGAAGTGGGTGGTCAGTATAGGAGAAATATGTAGAGGAGGGGAAGTGCCTAGAATACTTGGAGTTTGGAGTGCCTAAAGCTGTGGGATTAGGTTATTGGGTTAATAAGTTAATGGGTTATTAAAATCTGCTGAGTTTGGTTATTGATGTAAGGATGTATTATTTTAATAAGACTATATCCAATTGAATCCTTTCGGGTTATTATGCCTATTATTTCCAGAAAAACATAAGTAAATTACACCTAAACGAAGGTGTTTTAATAGGCTTTTTCGTTGAAATCTCCAAAGTTCATCTTACGAAAAATAATTTTAACCATTTAATATTATGGCATTTAGACCATAAATCCACATTGTATTTACTAAATCCGACATACGTAGTTGAAGCATCGGCATATGTAGTTGAAGCATCAGCATACGTAGTTGGAGCATCGACATAGGTAGTTGAAGCATCGACATAGGTAGTTGAAGCATCGGCACACGTAGTTGAAGCGGCGGCATATGGGGATGAAGCGTCGGCACACGTAGTTGAAGCGTTGGCACACGTAGTTGGAGCATCGACATATGTAGTTGAAGCGTCGGCATACGTAGTTGAAGCATCGACATATGGGGATGAAGCATCGGCATACGTAGTTCATCCATAATTTCATGCCGCTTCGGCTAATGCATACTTCAAAACCAATTCATCTAACTCCATTATTCCAGCTTAATGATTCACTGCAATTACATATACATCATCCCCAAAAAAAACACATAAAAAAAGCGTAACCAATGGTTACGCTTTCAATCTACAACATGCAATTTATCAAATTAAAATTATGAAAAATTCAATTCAAATCATAAGAAGTAGGCAGTCTGCTAATGACAATCGTTTGCCCCATATTGTCATATTGTAAAAAGACAAAGTTTTGAAACCCGCTTTTATACACTGTAGGATGCAGACTGCCAACTTCTCATAATATATTGCCTAAGTTTAATAAGGCATAAAAGGAAAAACAGTGCTTAATACACTAAAGCCCCTCCTATTACGGGCTGAAATAGCTAATTTAACAGCCGTTCCATAAACAAGAGTAGTTAGAATTAACTTAAATCTGTTTGTTGCAATCAAGATTAAAGTCTTGTTATTAGGATTAGCAGGATCAATAGAATAAATATAATAAGTAAGATTGTTATTCTTACCTTGACTGGCTATTTCAGCCTTACGTAGTTTAACACGATAAGTCCCTTCAGTTACACCTTTAACTACTTCTTTAATAACTAAAGTATCAGGAACATCCTGTGCAGCAGGTTCACTGCTAATAGTAAAACCTCCCTTGCGTAGGTTGGTTTCATTGCCACGAAACAGACCGTTTCCATAAGGAATCATATCATATTCGATAGCACTAAATAAATCGGCAACTGCTAAGTCGCGCTCAATAGTTTCAGCTTTACCTCCTCCATCAGTTTTAGACTCTGCTATTTCAGCTCTAACGACTTTGGCGGTAAACTCTGCAAGAGTATAAGGTGTGTCTACATATAAATCAGTGAAAACATATACACCAGATATCATACACCTTCCATAACCAGTTACCTTTTTGGGTTCATCAACTGAACAACCCATTATAGCTTCTTTCATATTAAATGTTTTTAAATTAATGAATATTGTTTGATTAAGGGAATATTAATTCCCAGAACGTATAGTCGAAGAAAGAGGGGTTTTTAATCCCTCAACAAGAAGGTGCTGTTCTGGCACCGTATAAGCATGCAAGATTTCGTTTAACTATTCCTTGCATTGAGGTTTGTTTGTTTGTCATTGCAAATAATATTAGGTTGCTAAAATTACTCATAAGACACTTAAAGAATACAAAAGGTTGCCTGAAACTTAAAATATTTTTTTCTTTTCTTTAAACTTTTTTCTCTTTCCCAATATCTACGCGGCTTTGCTGCTTTATTTTTTTTTCAGAAAAAGTGATTTTTTTTTTACATCAGCAAAGCACCCCCCCTATTTTGCCTGTTTCAGCCCTTCATTTTAATAGTAAGGGACGTAAAAATCACATGATTTTCACGAAAAACATCATGGCAATAAACAAAAAAAGGGGAAGCTTGCGCCTCCCCAATTATCAATTAAACAACCAAATTATTATTGTAGAACAAGTTTCTCCACCTTAGTGAAGTTCTTATTAGTAAGTTTAACAAAGTAGATACCCCTTGGATAAGCAGATAAATCAATATCCTGATTATAAGAAGGCGTATTGGCATTGAGTTTTTCGGAACGAATTACAACACCCTGAACATTGATAATCTGTAATTCTAAGCCTGAACTGATGCCTTGGATATTCACAGAAACAATACCACGGGTTGGATTAGGATAGATCTTATAATTCAGATTATTATAAGTTTCGTTAATGCCATCATGAATCACAAGAACAGAATAGTTCGACGACATCACTCCATCACCACAATCGTTATGGCCTCTTACCTTTAGGTTGCCAGAAGGACTGGCAGCGTTAAAGCTCAACGCCAAAGAGTTAGTAGCAGTAGTATCTATCGAAACTATGCTTCCCATTCCGTCGAAATAAGTCCAGATGTAGGCAGTGGCATTATTGATGGTCGAAACGAAGTAAGCAACATTGATTTCGCTTGACAGTACGGTGTCGTTTCCAACAGAAGTAATGTTTCCGGCAATTCCAGGAACCCCGCCGATAACTATGCTGGTTGTATCGAATACAGCACTACATCCACCGGCAGCAGCTAGGGTATAAGTTACCAAATAAGTACCGGCAATGCTTGTGATTGGCGTGATGTTTCCGTTGTTGGCATCGATGTTTAAGCCTGCAGGCGTGGCAGTAAAAATACCACCTGAGTTTCCGCCTAAGGTCACCGCAACAGGGAAGGTTGAAGGGTTACAAAATGGAGTTGTAGGATAAGCAATGTCGGCAATCGGAGCGCTTGAAATAGTTACAGACGCAGTAGCGTTGACAGCAGAACATCCACCGGCAGCAGCAATAGTGTAAGTAACAGTGTAAGTTCCAGCAGTGCTAGTTGAAGGCGTAATTGCTCCCGTTGTTGCATTGATGGTCAAACCACTTGGCAAGGCAGTGTAAGCACCCCCAGTTGCACCGGTAAGGGTAACTGCTTGAGGTGTAGTTAGTGTTTTGCAGTAAGGAGTTCCGGCATAAGCAATAGAAGCCACAGGAGCAGCATTAACTACTACCGAAACAGTAGTTGAGAAAGCAGCACAACCACCGGCAGCAGCTATCGTATAAGTTACGTTATAGGTTCCAGCAGTACTAGTAGAAGGTGTGATGGCTCCACTTGTGGCATTAATCGTCAAACCACTGGTTGAGCTAAATACGCCTCCGGTTGAACCCGTTAGAGTTACAGCTTGAGGAGTTGCATTAGAGGTGCAAAGAGGAGCAGTTGCGTAAGCAAAGCTTGCAAATGGAGCAGCGGTGATAGTCACCTGAGTTGTTGTAGTAACAGCAGCACAACCGCTAGCGGCAGGAATGGTGTAGCTAACCGTATAAGTTCCTGGAGTGCTTGAAAAAGGAGAAATAGCACCTGTAGTTGCATTCACCGTCAATCCTGTTGGAGCACTGAAAACACCACCCGTTCCTGTTAGCGTTACTGCTTGTGGAGTAGTAACGGAAGCACAGAAAGAAGAAGGTGAATAAGCAATGCTTGCAGTTGGAGGAGCTGTAATATTGATGTTAGCAGTAGTAGAAAAAGCAGAGCATCCGCCGTTTGCAGCAACAGTATAGGTAACCGTATAGGCACCCGCTGTGCTTGTGGCTGGAACAATAGCTCCCGTAGAAGGATGAATTGATAAACCGGCAGGCAAAGCTGTGTAGCTTCCACCAGCTGTTCCCGTGCGATATACTAATTGTGCAGTGGCAACTGATTGGCAGAAAGGACTACCTGCATAAGTGATAACTGCAGAAGGAGCTGTTGTTATGCTAACTGAAGTAGTAACCACAACACCTGAACATCCGGCAACAGCAGGAGTAGTATATGAAACTGTATAAGTACCTGCAGTGCTAGTACCAGGAGTTATCGCTCCCGAAGTAGCATTGATGCTTAAACCGGCTGGAGTTGAAGCGAAGGTCCCTCCTACTGTTCCTGTCAGAGTAACAGCCTGAGCTGTCGAAACTGAACTGCAGAATGGTGAACCTGCATAAGTTATTGTAGCAGATGGAGGGTTAAGAATAGTTACGGAAGTAGTTGTTGCAACAGCAGCACATCCGCTGCCAGCAGCAATGGTATAGGTTATAGTATAAACACCTGCAAAACTGCTATTAGGAGTAATGGCTCCGGTAGTTGCATTGATAGATAAACCGGCAGGAGTTGAAGTGAAAACACCTCCGGTGGTTCCTGTTATAACAACGGTTTGAGCAGTGGTGATTGATTTGCAGAATGGCGAACCTGTGTAGGCAATAGTTGCAGCAGGAGCTTCCGTTATGCTTATTGGAGCAGTAGCTGTGGCAATAGCACATCCACCAGCAGCAGCCATAGTGTAAGTAACCGTATAGGCACCGGCAGTGCTAGTGTTTGGAGTGATAGCTCCGTTGGTAGCATTGATGGTTAAACCAGCAGGCAATACTGAATAAACGCCTCCTGTTGTTCCTGTAAGAGTAACATTTTGAGGAGTTAAAAGAGTCTTGCAATATGGCGAAGCTGAATATACGATAGTTGCAGCAGGTGCAGCATTAACATTAACAAGAGTTGTGGTTGAAACCAAAGCACATCCACCTGAAGCAGCAATAGTGTAGGTTACAGTATAAGCGCCAGCAGTGCTAGTGCTTGGAGTGATGGCTCCAGTGGCAGCATCAATAGTTAATCCTGCAGGAGAAGCAGTATAAACACCTCCAGTGCTTCCTGTATGAGTTACAGTTTGAGCTGTTGAAATTGACTTACAGAATGGAGTTCCTGCATAAGAAATGGTAGCGGCAGGAGCAGCAGTAACAGTAACAGCAGCTGTTGTGGTAAATAATGCACATCCACCCGAAGCAGCGATAGTATAAGTGACAGTATAGGCACCTGCAGTACTTGTACCAGCAGTAATGGCTCCACTTGCAGCATCAATAGTTAAACCGGCAGGTGAAGCAGAATAGATTCCGCCTGTTGTACCTGTGTGAGTAACGATTTGATCTGTAGAAAGGGTTTTGCAGAATGGAGAACTAGCATAAGCAATAGTGGCAGCAGGAGCAGCATTTATGTTTACCGTAGTATTTGCTGAAACGATAGGACATCCTCCTGCAGCAGCAATAGTATAAGTAACAGTATAAGGACCCGTAGCACTGCTGCTTGGAGTTATGGCTCCGTTGGCAGCATTGATAGTTAAGCTAAGAGGAGAAGCAGCATAAACGCCACCAGCTGTACCTGTCAAACTAACCGACTGAGGTGTTGAAAGTGATTTACAGAATGGAGTTCCGGCATAATTAATCGAAGCAGTAGGTAAAGGAGTAACCGTAATGATGATTTCATTTGAGTTAGCCGTACCACAATATCCACTTTGAACAACTGCCCTATAATGAGTTGTATTAGTTAAATTAGTAACTGTATACGTATTTAGAGTATTTGCAATTGAAGTCCATGAAGTTCCGTTTAAGGATGATTCCCATCTTACAATGGTTCCTGTATAACTATTTAAAGTTAAAGGAGTGCTGTTGGCATTCGAACAAACAGTAGCAGCTCCACTAAGAACGCCACCATTACTTACAGGAGAAACCATCATAGTTACACCAGAACTATTTCCTGTGCAACCAGCCGTAACACCTCTTACGGTAATGGTATTACCATTTGCAAGAGTTGAATTATTATATGTAGCACTTGCAGATGGAGCGCCTTGAGAAGTACCATCAATAAAGAATTCATAAGTACCTGCTCCAGCACCACCGGCAGTAAAAGTAACAGATGTACCTGCACAAATAGTAGAATCGTTTGCTACTAAAGTAATAGTAGGTGCACTTGGGTCACTTAAAGTTACAGATGTTGAGTTAGAACATATCCCGTTTGAAACGGTAACAAAGTAAGTTCCGGCAGCTAAACCTGTTGCGGTTTGAGTAGTTTGCACCGGCGAAGTATTCCATGCATATGAAGTAGCAGCACTAACTGTAGCTGTACCATTAGAAGCACCACAAACAGAAGGATTTGTATGAGCTGTAATAGTAGCTACAGGTGGAGTATTCACAGTGATAGTTGCAATGGCTGAATTAACAGCACTACAAGCCCCACTTTGAACTACTGCCCTGTATTGAGTAGTTGCTGCAACATTTTGTGCAGTATAGGTATTAACAGTATTTGATATTGAAGTCCAAAGGGTTCCATTTAAAGAAGATTCCCATCTTATGATGTTACCAACATTGGCTGTTAAAGTTAAAAGAGTGCTATTGGTAGTTGAACATACCGTTGCATCACCGCTAAGTGTACCTCCAACAGAAACTGGATTCACGCTAACATTATAAATGGTAGGCGAACTTGCAGTACAAGTATTTCCATTAGTATATTTTACATTAAGCGATTCAGCAGTTGGGGTGCTCCAGTTTACAGTTACAGTATTGCTAGTAGAATCTCCCCCTGCAGTAACAGTGCCACCTGTCGAAACATTCCAAATATAATTCGACATGCTTCCTTCTGTGGTATACACAACACCGGTTGTTCCTTCACAAACTGCAGCTAAACCTGTAATAACAGGAACTGGAAGTGAGTTTACAGTCACCGCTGTCGAAACAATAGCTGTATTTGAACAAAGGTTAGCACCAGCTAAATTAACAACAGAATAGGTAGTTAAAGAAGTTGGCTTTACCCAAATAGTCCAAGGAGATGTAGCAACACCAGAAACAATCATGTCTGGATCAATGCCATTGTTAATGGTAAGAGTCCAAGGTGCAACTCCAGTTAAGCTAACACTCAATTGAATGCTATCACCTGCACAAACTGAAAAAGCAGGACTTACTGAAGCAGTAGGTTTAGCATTTATGGCAACAGTGGTTGTGGCGATTGCAGAAGTACATCCATTATTGCTAGCAGTAAATGAATATACACCAGCCCCAGCTGCTGAAATCGAAGCTATGCTTGGATTCTGTTCAGTAGAACTATAACTGTTAGGACCTGTCCAATTGAATGTTGTACCAATATTAGTAGTTCCTGTAAGATTAAGGGTAGATCCTGCACAAACAGGTGAATTGCTTGCTGCAGTTGCAGTAGGAATTGCATTAACAACGACTGCTTTCTCAACAGTAGTGTAAGTCAAGCCACTAGCAGTACAAGTGATTGCACAAACATAATATGTTGTTGCAGCTATATTACCCGTTGCCTGAGTATTAGATGTTCCTAAGTTGGTTGTATATGGTCCCCCAGCAGTGGTTGAAGATGACCATTGGAAGGTATTTCCAGCAGCGTAAGTTTCACTTAAAGTAAGCGTAGTCCCTGATCCTGCACAAACAGCTAAAGCACCATTTATAACAGATGAAGTAGGAGTTCCTGTGCAAGCAACCATTTGTATTCCAGAAAACTCATCAGCACCGATATCAGGTGTTGTGGCGTTTCTGACATTACCTTCGAAATCATCATTAAAACCTGCAATTGGAGTTCCGGCACTTTCAATCATAGTGGGAACAGTTGTATTTATATGTAAGAAATTTGCATCTGAGCCAATAGTGTTTATCCATGTAGGATTTTCAGAGATTGAAGTAGAGTCTCTTAATGGACTTACTGCAGCCTTAAATGAAGCTAAGGTAGGATATGAATTAGTTCCATCATACATAATTAAGTTATTGGCACCAGGTGCTCCTGCATAAAACAAGTTATTAGCAGATGTAGAATCATAGGTTGTTAATGTGGCAGAGCTACGACGATATGCCGAAGTAAAACCTGTTGCTCCATTAGAAGTAGAATTATTTACAATAATGTTATTTCTTAAATCAACAATAGGAGTTGTACTTGCATAAATAGCTGTTGAACCAAATAAAGCGCCAGTGCTACTTGCATTTAAAGATACTGTATTAAAATATAGATTATTATTAGTTCCTCCATTAAGGTATATACCTACGAGAGGGTTAGCAGCATTTGCAGCAGTAGCCCTTAAATCTCCAACTAAGTTATTATAAACATTGTTGGTAGTACCTCCATTTAGATAAAGTCCATACACCTGAGTGCTTGAACTAGTATTAGATGAAGCAAGGTCATATATCTTATTCTTGAAAATATTGTCGATTGTTGCAGCAGGATATATATACATTCCGTAAACAAGAAGTCCGCCACTCAAAGAATATACTGAATTACCACTTACTTCTACAGTTGCTCCATAACGTAATCTCATTCCATTAATGGTAGCACCACCTGCGGCAACTAAATTTGAAATTCTATTATTTTGAACTATTTTTATTCCGGTAGATGAGTTTGTATTATTATACCAACCATAAATCGTTTGAGTAGTAGTTGAAGATGAGGTGAAATTATAGATAGAATTTCCAATTAAATTCTCATTTGTTGCACCTCCAGCAGTGTATAATCCATAAAATGCAGAAGTTGTAGTAGTATTATTTGTAAAGGATAAATTTCTAATAGTGTCTCCATTAAAAGTAATGGTAGTAGGCGCATTATATTGTATTCCATAAAGAGCTCCTGAACCATTACGACTAATACCATCTATCGTATTCAAATTACAATTAAGCGTTGTTGCCGAACCTGCATAGATAGCTTGAGCTGTACCTGTTGTTGTAACAAGGCCAATATTCTTAATCTGATTGCTATTAATATTAATTGTATTAGAAGAAGCAGAGCTATTATTGTAAATTCCAGTAAAAGTTCCTGAAGAGGATGTTAACGAAATGTCAGATATTACGTTATTGTTGATATTACAAACTGCTAAAGCAGTTGGCATAGCCTGCACATATACACCCTGAAAGGCTCCAGCAATTGAACTTCCTAACAAAGCAAAAGTACCAGACCCGAGGTTAGAAGCATAGCCTATTGTATTTCCAGTCACCTGAATGTTGTCTCCATATGTAGCATTTACAAAGTAAATCCCAGTCAATGTTCCTGTAGCAGTAAAGGTCCTTGCTGCTGTCTGGTATACTTTGTTATTGGTTATATTCCAATCAGTATTGCCAGTAATTGCATAAACACCTGCACAACCTGCTGTGAGGAAGAAATCATATATCTCACAGTTATTTACAGTTATGTTACTGTTAGCTATTGCTGCTGAAGTAGTACTACCCATTCCGCAAATTCCTTTTGAAGGCAAACTAGTACCAGCAGGACCAATCTTACAGTTAGAAATAGTAAGGTTATCATTTCCTGTTGTAACTCCAGTGCTAATATTAATTGTTCCACCATTAGTTGCAAGTGGAACAGTTGAAGAACCTAATATTGTGCATTCAGTTATAGTATTATTAGAGGCATCTGCTGTAAATTGTATTGTTGAAGTTCCTGCAGTAGCCGAAGTACTTAAGTTGGAAATCACTAAAGCATTGCTACCAGTGTCTATTCCATTAATAGTTACTCTATCAGCACCATTAAAGTTAATCATTGGCTTTCCAGCAACCGTACCTGATATTGTTCTAGTAACACCACCAATTGGCTGAATAGTCATCGTATAACCACTTCCATTAGCTTCAGACCATTGGTTTAATGCATTGGTTCCATCTTCAGTTAGGTCAGATGTTATATTAAGGGCAATATTTCCCGTAAGAACACCAGCATTTAAAGCAGCAAAAACACCACCTGCATTAGTTAAAGAAGTATAGGTTTCAGCAGAACCAACATTATAGGTTCCGGTAAAAGCATTTGCAACAATAAAAGTATTTGGTGTTGTTGGAGGAGTTGAACATGCAGGAGGGTCAGTTGTATAACCACTTGCTCCTATTGAAGGGCTTGCTGTTATGTTCTTTGCTGCACTGGAATCTTGAGCTACTATATAGTAAGAAACCACATCTGCAACAACAGTTGATGGAGAGAAAGTAAAAGTATATTGATTTGAACCAATCGAAACACCAACAACTGAACTATATGTCCCTGAATTAACTTTATAATATAATCTTGGCAATCCTGCACCCGATGTTGATACACCTGTAGCATCAATTATAGTAGAAGTTAATGCAACTGTAGCATTTGCTAATTGATTCCCAAGAATTGTATATGATATAACAGGAGGAGATAAATCTAAAGGAGTACCTGCAAACTCATCTGCCCCAATGTCAGGAGTACTTACATTACGTGTATCACCATCAAAGTCGGTAGTATATGTTGCAATAGTAGACGCACCACCTTCAATTTGAGTTGAAGTTGAAGTATTAATATGCAAATAGGTAGTCACTGAATCGATGGTGCTTACCCAAACTGGGTTCTCTGAGATAGAATTAGCGTCTCTTGGAGCAATAGTACCAGCAGTAAATACTCCTGCTTTATAAGCAGCAATAGTTTGAGCTGAACTTGTTCCGTCATAATAGATTAAATTATTTGCTCCAGGAGTACCTGCATAGAACAGGTTATTGTTAGATGTACTGGCATAAGTAGAAAGATTTCCAGCAGCACCTGCACTACGGCGATAAGCACAAGTATAACCAGTGGCGCCATTAGAGGTTGAGGTATTAACCAAAATATTGTTCCGTAAGTTTACAGTTGGAGTAATAGAGGCATAAATAGCAGAACTACCAAAAGCAGCACCTGTACTAATAGCATTTAAATTAACGGTGTTATAATAAATATTGTTTGTTGTCCCCCCACTGATATTAATACCGGCCAAAGGAGTGACGGTATTTGCAGCTGTGGCTCTTAAATCACCAATAAGGTTATTCGAAACATTATTGGTTGTTCCTCCTGAAAGCAACAATCCACTTACAACAGGACTTGTATTAGTTGTAAACAAATCATATATTTTGTTTTTAAATACATTATTTGTAGTTCCACCACTAATGTTAATTCCATTAATAGTAATACCACCACTGAGGGTGTATATTTTATTCCCACTAATTTCATTAGTCGATCCTGTATTGATTCTCATTCCATAAATCACAGCACTTCCTACTGCAGCAGTAATATTATATATCTTGTTATTCTGAACAGTTCTTATTCCTGTTGCAGATGTGGAATACCAACCATAGATACTTTGAGCGCCTGTTGCCGTTGATGAGATATTATAAATATTATTATTAGTGAAAGTTTCATTCACTCCTGAACCACTTGAATAAACAGCATAAAATGTGGTTGTCGTTCCTGTATTGTTAAACGCTATATTTTTAATGGTATTACCATCAAATATAATATTTGTTGGTGCATTATATCTTACTGGATAAAAGTTACCAGAGATATTACGACTAATTCCATCAATAGTATTTGAACTACAATTAAGATTGGTGGCAGAGCCAGCATATATTCCTTGAACAGTGCCAGTAGTTGTGATGGTAGCGATGTTTTTTATCTGATTACTATTAATATTTATCGTATTTGAAGTTGCTCCCGTATTATTATAAATACCGGTAAATGCACCAGATGCAGACGTAAATGAAATATCAGAGACCACATTAAAGTTAACATTGCATGTATTAGCAGCGGCATTCATTGCTTGCATATAAATCCCCTGAAAGACACCAGCAATTGCACTACCAGTCAAAGTCAATGTTCCTGTAGCAGAATTAGAAGCATATCCAACTGTATTACCAGTAATTTGAATATTATTTCCATAGGTCGAGTTTACAAAATAGATTCCACTCATAGTTCCTGCGGCGGTGAAAGTTCTAGTTGCAGTTTGATAAACTTTATTATTTGTAATACTCCAATCTGTATTCCCAGTTAAAGCATAAATACCAGCACATCCACTTGTTAAAAAGAAATCATAAATCTCACAGTTATTAATGAGAACAGTACTATTAGCTATTGCTACTGAGGCTGTACTCCCATTAGCATAGATCCCCTTGGAAGGCAAATTTGTTCCTGCAGGGCCTATTTTACAATTAGAAATCGTGATACTATCATTCCCAGTTATAGTTCCAGTATTGAATAATATATTCCCTCCATTAGTAGTTAGTGCAGCAGTTGAAGAACCAAGAATAGAACAATTTGTTATTGTATTATTGGTTGCATCATTAATAAACTGAATTGTTGAAGTCCCAGCAGTTGTAGCTGTGCTTAAATTTGAAATAACTAAAGCATTTCCTCCTGTGTTTAAACCATTAATTGTTACTCTATCTGCACCATTGAAATTAAGAAGTGGAGCAGCAGCAGTTCCGGAAATAGTTCTTGAAACACCACCACTTGGTTGAATTGTGAGTGTATAACCACTTCCGCCGTATTCTACCCACTGATTTAGCGCAGTAACCCCATCTTCGATGGCAATATCACTTGTTACTGAAATCGAAGTATTACCAGACATTCCCGAAGAGTTGATAACAGAAAATAATCCATCGGCTTTTGTGAATGATGTAAAATTACCTGATGTACCCACAGTAAGATTTCCACTTAAAGGATAAGGAATATAGAATGTATTGCAAGATACTGAAGTTAATCCTGGGGAAGAAAAGGTAATGGTTGAGCCTCCAAAAGTTGATGTTGATCCTGTTAAGTCTACAAAAGAAGCTATCCCCAATGAAGCTGTATCAACAGTTGTTCCACCCAAAATCCATGAGCCGGTTCCAACTGCTGCAGAAACGATAGCAGAGCTTATTACAGTATTTCCAAATTGATCCTGAACATATACTTCTGGTTGAATAGCAAATAAAGCACCATTAGTTGCTGGCGCAGCTGCCTGAGTTTTCATTCCTAATTTTGTCGCAATACCAGGTCCTAACATCTGAATAACGGAAGCATCTCCATATCCAGCAGCTACAATAGTGATTATTTTTGAACCTGAAGCTTGCAATAAGTTTGCCGGAACTGAGGCAGATGGAGAAAACGTAATCTTCCCTGCTGAAACAACCCATCCTGCAGTTAATGTAGTTCCACCAACAGTAACTCCTGTTATAGCAGCTCTCCATATAGCATCGTCTGTATAAGTAATTTCAAATGCATTGTCAACAGTTGCTGCTGTTGCTGCCGCAATAGAAGGAGAAACTCCATTAGTTATTGTAAAGTTAGTTCCGTTGTCTGTTCCTGCAGCTTGAGGTTGACTTCCGATAACTCTTATTCTGTATCCACTTCCGGCAGGAGCACCCATCGGAATGGTTGCAGAAATGCTTCCTGCTGTTGTAGTATTGAGTGTTCCTATATTTATAGGACTTGCAAAGTTGCCCGTAGCATCAGATAATTGAGCAGTCCATACATTGTTGTTATACACAGTACCAACCCCAATAGTAAAAGGAACACTAACTGTTGCTCCAGCAGCATAAGTACTTCCTGCCAAAGCTGACGTTGTAATTGTATTGGCTGCTGCTGGTGTCCAGATAACAGTCATGCCTGTGAAATTTGTTGTATTTGCAGGAGATGCTGTAAAAAGGGTTGGTCCTTTGGTAAATTGCACCGAAATCCTATCCGCTTCTGTAGTTGCATCATCCCATGACATTTCAAACCAAACCTTGTATTCACCATCAGGTAGTAAATTATAAGGTGTTGCTCCAGTTAAATCATTTCCTAACCAGGAAGTAATTGTTATAGGGTTATATGCGTTTAAAGTAGCTGCAGTTGTTGCATCAACAACACTATATGTCGACCCTGTTGTTGCTCTCCAAGAAGTTAAATGGCTCTGATTACTTGTTCCAGTATATCTATTCCTGGTTTTAACAAAAGTACCAGATGTATTTTCTATCCACGATGCAGCGACATGATTTAATGTATAATTACTTGTGCTGCGTGAAACAGGATTAATTGTAAAAGATAAAGACCCAGCTGTATTCCCCCAACTTTGACCTACGAAAGGAATATTAAAAGAAGTGGAAGTAACCGAAGTCAAACCAACAGAGGTAAAAGTAATAGTTCCCATGATATTGGCAGTTGCAGTTGCAGTTAAGCCACTGAAAGTTGTTGTTCCTGCAATAGCTGAAACAGCACTTGTTCCACCTAACACCCAAACACCTGAGCCAACAATTGCGTTTACAACAGCCGTACTTGTTGTTGTATTGCCATATTGATCCTGAATATAAACTGCAGGCTGAACTGCTAAAGCACCTCCATTAACAGCAGGGGCTGCGGGTTGAGTTTTCATTCCTAACTTAGCGGCTACACCTACATCTATTGATTGTGTTACCGTAGCATCAGCATAGCCTGTGGCTACAACCGTAATATTTTTGCTGCCAAACGTAGTAAGAAGCACATTAAGTCCGACAGGTTTAAGCTGTAAATTTCCTGCACTTATAACATAGTCCGTTGTTGGAACAAGAGAAGTACTACCTATTTTAACTGCTGTGATAGCTGTTCTCCATGCGGCATCATCGGTAAACGTAATATTCACTGGATTATCAACAGTTGCTCCAACAGCAGCTGTGAGACTTGGTGCGCTAACTGGAACTGCTAGGGTGATATTGCTTCCATTATCACTTCCTATAGCTGAAGGTTGGCTTCCAACAACTCTAATTCTATAACCAGCACCTAACGTTGCAATTGCAGGTATAGTAGCTGATATAGTACCAGCAGTAGTACTAGTAAGGGTTCCAATAGTTACTGGGCTTGCGAAGCTCCCAGTTTCGTCAGATAATTGAGCAGTCCAAACATTATTTCTATAAACTGTTCCTGTCCCAAGGGTAAAAGGAACACTAACTAACGAACCTAAAAAATAGGTATTTGAAGCTAAAGCTGAAGTCGTAACAACAAGGTTCGAAGGAGTCCACTGTAATGTAATCCCTGTAAAATTAACAGTATCATTTGGCGTAATAGTCTGAGGAGTTGGCCCTTTAGTGAAGGTAGCGTAATATATTTGTCTTGAAGTGACAATAGTATTATTGCTTCCCCATGCACATTCCATTCCTATTTTATAGGTTCCATCAGGCAACAAATTATAAGGAGTTGTTCCTGTCAAATCACTTCCATTCCACAAAATTGCAGTATAGGACTTTGGATTTGTAGTGGTTGTTGCTCCAACAGTTGCGTCGACAACATTTTGTGTTGCCGTTTTTGAAATCCATTGCACTAAATGATCCCTGTCATTTCCGTAAATGGCTCTGGTTTTTACAAATGTCGTAGATGAATTTTCAATCCAAACAACAAAGTCAGATCGGGCTCCAAAGGCTCCTCCAGTAAATGTTGTTGTCACATTTAATGACAACGTTCCTCCTGTTTGTGAATATGCATTGTCAGATATAAACATACCCATCATTAATGCCATACACATCAAAAGTCTGATTAATTTTTCTTTCATGTTTTATTTATTTTATTGTTATTGATTTCACAATTACTGTTAGTGAACTCACAGCAAAAATAAAATAATATGTTTACTTTTAACAAATGATAAAGTTGAATTCAAACCTGACATAAGTGTATAATTGACTTTTGTGTAAATGATAAATAATAGAAATAAATTTTAAATGACTGTAATAAAACAAAATAAAGAGTCTTATTTTAAAATTCAAAAACACCTACACTGATATATATCATTAGTCGCATGATATATTCAACCACTCTTTGTGAAATATATCATCTGATATTTACAATTTCAGATTCAATATATTGCAAAAAACAAACTTTCTGCAACTAATCGCAACAATATATATTACAATAATGATTAATTTTATTTGATTTAGGGTTTATCTTACCTTAAACTTCCATTTATATCCGAAAGATTATCATAAACCAAAACCTATTAGTGATAAAAATAATCTCTTGCCTAAGAATGAAGCAGTTCTATAGACTATATATTTTAATATTAGTGATATTATAAAAATAACCTTAGCAGAAACTAAGTTATTATTTTGAACCCATTTTTGATTATTTTTGACATCCGACTGAATCCTTGAATCATTCAATTTTTTTAATCAACAACTTAAAAGACAGTGTCGTTTAAGAACCTTCGACATTAAAATATAAACCCATTTATGTCGGAAAAGTCGATCTCACAATAAAAAGTAAGACCTTTTATGTCGATAAAGTCGATCTCACGATAAAATGTAAGACCTTTTATGTCGAAAAAATCGATCTCACGATAAAACATAAGACATTTTATGTCGAAAAAATCGATCTCACGATAAAATATAAGACATTTTATGTCGAAAAAATCGATCCACGATAAAATATAAGACATTTTATGTCGGAAAAGTCGATCTCACAATAAAAAGTAAGACCTTTTATGTTGCTAAAGTCAATCTTACGATAAAAAGTAAGACCTTTTATGCTGTTAATCGCGGCTCGACTTAAGAATTAGTTATTTAGGCATTTAGACTTTTAGACTTTCAGGTATGATAAGGCTAAATATCTTTTTATTTTTTTTATACAATTACCACATATCCATAATATATGAACAATATCAGATGAATGATAATTGAAAATGTTATTACATAAAGATAAATAGATTATTTTTCGTAAAGGAAATTCATTTAACAAGAATGATAATTGCAAATCATCAGGTGTTCAAAGCAAAATTTAAAATCTTTCTCAACGTAAACATTTGCCGCTCAGATGGAGATCGCATATAATTTTTGAGGATATCTAAATAATTGATATGATATTTTTGATTACTTTTGTGGTAAAAACTAACTTATTTATGGAAGAGCCATTCGCACATTTCGTGAAATATTTTTCAGATCGCATACTTGATTCAAAAGATAGCTTGAAGCTGGCTAAAGAAATCAGCGCTGATCTGAAAAGCAAAATGCCAGCTATAAAAACGTACTATTATGGATATCATCCTCAGAGCGTTCAGACAATCTTAGAGCAATATGCCTATGAACGCCATCGTTTTACAAAGGATGCAGCTTATTTTGCCAGGACTGCTGAAGAAATAGTAATGAAATTCCGTTCAAAAGCAGAAGAATTTATTCAACAAATTCAATATAAGAAACTTTTTAACCTGCAATGCTTGTGGAGAGCAGGGAAAATAACACTCCCCGGCGTAGAAATTTGTGAAGATTTCAATCGTTGGGAATATGATATTTTTAACTGTCCCCATGTGTCTGTTATCACACAGGAAGAAGTTGACCTTATGATACGATTTCTCGAAGAAACACCTGTAGAAGAGCAATATGCGGATGAAGTTCCCTATCACTATGATTGGCTTAATTATCCTTATCTTAAAATATGTTTTGCCGATAGGGAAGGGATTGAACTGGATGAATTTTACCAAACCTACGTTCTTTGTATTATGGACGATAACGGCATTCCTCCCTGGTACGATTTTTATGATGAATTCATGTATACAAAACACTTGCTGGGGCTAACTGATGTAAAATTCCCCAATGAGATTCGTTATACTCGATTGCACGCTCAATTCCTGCGTGATGAAAAAAAGAAAAAAGAAATAGCTGAAGGCATATCACAAGAGCCCTTTCGCAAGAGTGACCCCCGACCCTACTTAGGCTTGGGGATGGACCATAATAAAATCTTTACTGATATAGTTAATAATTTCGAATCTCCTATTACCCGCAAAAACTTCGAAAACTATGCTGCCGTTGAAATTGCTCCTAATAGCGAAGAAGAAGACTTAAGAGAGGAAGTGGATAATGTAATTGATGAATTAAAAAATATCCGCGAAGCTGTTCCAATTATAGAACACGAAAATTGGAAACAAGGGCTTATCATTTCTTATCGAAAATACAAATACCAAAAAACAATTGATGCAATTCCTTATGCATATCAGGATTACCTAACCCGAATTGAAACCAAAATCCCCTTCCCTGCTCCTATTCAACCTTTCAATGACGCATCATTATTGCAGACAAAACAAAATATTTTAGCAGGACGAAAACTTGCAGGAGAACCTATGGATTTTAACTTTTAACTTGAAATCTCAGTCCTATTTCTTAGGGGGCTAGCGCACTTAGGTTGAGGTTAAGGTTGAGGTTTAAATCCTGTCATTTTTCATCTGAATACATCCAACAACAATCATAAAAGCAAATTTCAGATGTTTTGAGTGGAATTGGGAATTTCTCTCATTATAAACATTTGATGATCGATGGTTTTTGATTAATTACAGACACAGCCGACTTAGATAAAACCGACTGAGGTTAGAAGCTCAACCCAACGAAGAAAATCCTCAATTCTGATGTTTTAATTCCGCTTTACTTTATTTCTTTATTCCAATCGTATCTTTGCTGGAGGTTGGCTATTTCTACTCCTTTATCCTGAAGTTCTTTTTGGGATCCTATAAGAAACTCTGTTCCATATTTCAGAAAATTCGGCTGAACCTCATCGCTAAATCCACGTTTAGCAATAGACGACATTAAAGTATCAAGGTGTCTTTCAAGCAACATTTGAAGAGCACAATCCATACAGGTTTGGAATGCGATGTTGTGTGACATGACCAGTTTTATATCACCTTCCGAAATCTTAAGGCAATTCGTTCTTGTAGTAAAATAAACCGTGGATGGAATTATCGCATGAAAAACCTTCCTGTTATGCTTCAAATTAAAGGCTTTATTATTATAAAGAATATCATCCATAATGACGATCGTCGCAGTAATCAAAAATTGTGTTATGTCACTCTTTTTAATGGTAATTACGTTGAATTTATTAGACAAAAAAGTAAAATCATTCTCTTTATTAAGCATGCATTTTTTTATAGCCTGCTCACTGAATTCAGGCAAATATTGCGAAAACACCGCAACATCCATTGGCTCGAAATCCATGTCAAACATTTCACCATAGATATTAAATCTTTCAATTGTCATCTCCATGGCTTTCTCATGCAATAGATCAAGACAATCATGAGTCATGAAGTGTTCAAAAATGCAGCTCACTTCATAGCTAGTGCGTACCCTTATCTTGGCAAGTTCAGGATAATCAAGTTCAAAATCTATATGTGCCAACCATTGGCCAGGAGCAGGTATTTCATAATCAAAACTGGGGATAAGGGCTATTTGAACTTCATCTGACTCATCTTCCTCAAACACTTCCTTTTCTTCATCGCTGTATCGCATATACCATAACACATTGTTATTATAAAGGGTGGATTTTATTTCGGCTTTTTCTTCTGATATTTTTTTCATCTGTATTGTTTTTTGATTTAATTTCTTACTTGCTAATGATAATATTTTGAGTGTAAAATTAAGATTTTTTTTTGAAATTAAGTTAACAGGACAAGATATTAGCAGGGTTGAGGTTTAGGCGTTTAGGCGTTTAGGCGTTTAGCTGTTTAGGAGAGATGAAAAAATTGCAACACAAAGTTTTTGAAAAAAGAGGCTGGGAAGATATGAGTTATGAGGTTAAGGTTGAGGTTAAGGTTTGTCTTTAGCAAACTGATTGGAATGATATATTAAAAATGACTTTAACCTAAATTGTCTGAACAGTGATTGTCGATTTTGGCTTTGATATTCTTAGCGAATACTCTGATAATATCACAATGAATGAAAACCTCCACTGTACTGCATTCAATTTATGTTGAATAATGGGGTGCTGGAATATAAGATTTTACCTATTCTAAATTCAGATATTTCAAATAATTCACCTACGAATAAAAATAAATCTTAATTTAGCCTGAAATTAATTTAGCAACCTAGTTTATAATTCAGTTATGTCAAAAACAGCACACAGAATCTTCCTTTTTTCACTGATACTTATTGTTATCACCGTATTTGTACTACTAATATACAGAGGGAATACATTTTACAAAACGAGTATCGAAGAGCGTTTTTTCCATCCTGATTATAAAATGCTAAAACCAAGTGGTTCGTTTGGTCACGCTTATGGAATCTTCGGTTCAGCTTTAATTCTTATTGGCGTATTACTGTATATGTTTAGGAAACGACTTAAAGCCTTTTCACGATTGGGAATATTAAAACACTGGCTCGAATTTCATATCTTTTTATGCACCTTAGGTCCGATTTTAGTGCTCTACCATACTTCTTTTAAGTTTGGGGGCATTGTTGCAATAAGTTTCTGGAGCATGGTTGCCGTCTTTTTAAGTGGCATTGTGGGTAGATATATCTATATCCAAATTCCAAGATCGATAGAAGGACGCGAATTAAGTTTAAGCGAAGTGAGTAGCATGAAAACTGATGTTGAAGGAACCCTAAATAGCAAGCTGAATCTTGATAAAGAATCTTATGACGAGATTATTAACCTTACAAAAAGAAAAGTGGGCTTATATCGTCGAAATTTTTTGATAAGTTATACCAAAACCTATTTTGAGGATAGAAAATCCTTAAAAAATGCAAAATCAATCATTAAGAAAAGTAATCTCACTAAAAGTGAATATGTAAACATTATCAAGCTATTAAAAAACGAAATCTCTTTAAACAGAAAAATCGACAGGCTCACAACCATGCAAAATTTATTGAAATACTGGCATGTAGCCCACCTGCCCTTTGCATTTATTATGTTGATAGTTATGATAATTCATGTAACAATTACCATCATGTTTGGATCAAGATGGATATTTTAAAATTATGGAAGTACTCATAGAAAATATTATTATTTATGCGTCAGTCATTCTGCTTTGTTTGATTGCGATTATATTTTATTTGTGGCGACAAAAGAAAAAATCAAATATCGTCGAAGCGAAAATTATTAAAGCCAAAGAAGAAGGACTCTATGAGCCAATTTCACTTCATCCCGTGGTAGATGAAAGCAGGTGCATAAAAACTGGCGCATGCATTTCGGCTTGTCCTGAAAAGGATATTTTGGGCATTAGAAATGGTAAAGCAACCACCATAAATGCTTCACACTGCATCGGTCATGGTGCTTGTTTTCATGCATGTCCTACCGAAGCTATATCCTTGCATATTGGAACAGAAATGCGTGGCATCGAATTGCCTCATGTCAATCAAAACTTTGAAACCAATGTTCAGGGAGTATATATTGCCGGTGAATTGGGCGGTATGGGCTTAGTAAAAAACTCTGTTGAACAGGGAAAGCAAGCCGTTGAAAACATTGTGAAAACCCTCGATAAAAATCATTCAGCAACTTACGATTTGGTGATAGTTGGTGCCGGCCCCGCCGGAATATCCGCTGCTTTAACAGCTAAATTGCTAAAAATAAATGCGATAATCCTCGAACAGGACACCTTGGGTGGAACCGTTTTCACCTTTCCAAGAGCTAAAATAGTGATGACTTCGCCCATGGATTTACCACTTTATGGCAAAGTAAAGCTATTCGAAACCAGCAAAACAGAGTTGCTTGATTTATGGAAAACCGTTATCAGTAAAAACAATATCCTTCTAAAGGAAAATTCGAAAGTTGAAACCATTATTCCTGAAAATAACATATTTAAAATTGTTACCCTATCGGGAGAAGAATACACAGCAAAAAAAGTATTATTATCAATTGGCAGAAGGGGTACACCCAGAAAATTAAATATTCCCGGCGAAAATCTTGAGAAAGTAGCTTATCGTCTTTTAGAGCCTGAACTAATTAAAGACAAGGATATTTTGGTTGTAGGAGGAGGTGATTCAGCCATCGAATCAGCCCTATTACTTTCTGATCAAAACAGAGTCATTCTTTCTTATCGGGGCGAGTCGTTTAGCCGAATAAAACCTTTAAATAACAGCAAAATTCGCGAAGCGATAATCAATAACAATATTGATGTAAAGTTTAACACCCAGCCTGTTTCAATTGAAAAAGAAACAGTTAACATGATTAATATTAAGGTAAACGAAACACAGACAATTAAAAATGATTTGGTATACATTTTTGCGGGAGGCGAACTTCCCTCACAATTTCTGCAAAAAATAGGCATACAAATCAGCGAGAAATTTGGTGAAGCAATTTTAAAACATTAATTTTACAAAAATCGAATTCTATGAATTTTAGCAGAATACTCTATTCCATTTTTTTAATTGTGTTTATTGCCCTAAAGTCCATAGCACAAATTTCCCCGGGCGAATTATCAAAAGTCCATAGTCATTTGGAAGGAATTTCCAATTGCACCAAATGTCATGTTTTAGGAGAGCAATTGTCCAATAACAAATGCCTCGATTGCCATACAGAATTAAAAGAACGCATACTTCTGAATAAAGGCTACCATGCTTCAATAGATGTAAAAGGAAAAGAATGTGCAACTTGCCACAGCGATCATCACGGATTAAATTTTCAAATTGTAAAATTCGATGAAAAGAATTTCAAGCATTATTTAACAGGTTTTAATCTTACCGGTGCACATGCTAAGAAAACTTGTAAGGATTGCCATAATGCCAAGCATATTACCAATCCAAAAATTAATGCCAAGAAATTCACCTATTTGGGACTAAATATTAATTGCGTAAACTGCCATACCGATTATCATCAAAAGACATTATCTACTAATTGTATTAATTGCCACGATGGAAATGCCTTTAAGCCTGCCTCAAAATTTAATCATGCAAGCGCTAAATATAAATTATCGGGCAAACATCTAAATGTTGAGTGCATAAAATGCCATAAAATTGAAACCCAAAATGGAGTTAAATTTCAAAAATTTACGGGACTACAATATGGCAGTTGCACCAACTGTCATCAGGATGTCCATAAAAATCAGTTTGGTCAAAATTGCGCACAATGTCATACAAACGAATCATTTACTACAATTAAAGGGTTGAACAGTTTCGACCATACGAAAACAAAGTATACACTCGAAGGAAAACATTTGACTGTTGATTGTAAAAAATGCCATAAACAAAAATATACCACCCCACTAAACTTTCAAAAATGTTCCGATTGTCATACTGATTATCATAAAGCTCAATTTGCAAAAGACGGGCTTTCTCCCGATTGCTCCCTGTGTCATAATGTATCAGGTTTTTCAAATTTCGTCTACCCTATCGAGCAACATAATAAAAGCGTTTTTGCTTTAGAAGGAGCACATTTAGCTACACCTTGCTTCGATTGTCACAAAAAAACCGAAAAGTGGACTTTTAAGGAAATTGGGAAAAAGTGTATCGACTGTCACAAAAATATTCACGCTGATTTTATTTCTAAAAAATATTATCCCGACGACAACTGCCTTAGCTGTCATAACCCTGCTACATGGACTGATATCAGTTTCGATCATACGAAAACCGATTTTAAACTTATCGGGGCACACACCAAACAAGCATGCAGCAAATGTCATTTCACGAAAAACACTGATGGCTCCAAACAACAAAAATTTGCAGGTTTACAAGCAAATTGCACCCATTGTCATCTTGATAAACATTATAAACAATTCGATAAAGATGGGGCAACAGATTGCAGCAAATGTCATGAATTTGACAACTGGAAGCCATTAAAATTTAACCATAATAACACCGCTTTTAAATTAGATGGAAAACATGCAAATCTTGCTTGCATTAAGTGTCATAAGCCTACCGAAGTAAATCAAAATAAATATATACAATATAAAATATCAGGAAAATGCGAATCTTGTCATTCATAATATGGCCCCTTGTGCTCTATTTAATAGGACTCTTTTCAACTGAGTCACCAAACACAACAACCGAATCCCCTCATGGAAAGGACTTTAAAATCAGTTGTAGCACTTGTCATAGCTCCAAGGGTTGGAGTTTGGACAAAGAAATTTATGCTTTCGACCATTCTAAAACGAAGATGCCTTTATTAGGCTCTCATAAAGACTTGAACTGCAAATTGTGTCACTCAAGTTTAGTTTTTTCGGAAGCCAAAGCAAAGACCGAATGTGTAAGTTGTCATACTGACATTCACAATCAGTCCGTTGGTAAATATTGCGATAAATGCCATACACCTGACTCATGGATTGTCAGCAATGTAACCGGGATACATCAGCAAAGCCGTTTTCCACTTTTAGGTGTTCACACCATGACTGAGTGCCAGCAATGCCACAAATCTGAAACCTTGCATCGCTACGATGTACTGGGGATCGAATGTTTCGATTGTCATAGAGACAAGTACTTAGCTACAAGCAGTCCAAATCATAATACCGCAAATTTTTCGACAGACTGCTCTCAATGCCACTATATTTACTCTTATGAATGGGCAAGTTCTGGTTTTAATCATGATTTTTTCCCTCTAACTTTAGGTCATGCAAATGTAGCATGCTCTAAATGTCACCCAAACAACAATTTCTCCAACATTTCCACAGAATGTGTATCTTGTCATTTAACTGACTATAATTCAACTACCCATCCGGTTCATTCAGGTGGATGTTTTTCTACAAATTGCACTGTTTGTCATACCACTAATCCTGGCTGGACTCCTACAAGCTTCGACCATCAAAATTATTTCCCTATAAGTTCAGGCAATCATAGTGGTTTTGCCTGCAACGCTTGTCATACTAATCCTGCTAATTGCACTTTTAGCTGCATCGATTGTCATGAACATAGCCAATCAGAAACGAACAATCAACATAATGGTGTCGGTGGCTATTCATATTTAAGTACAGCATGCTATAATTGCCATCCTAATGGATCCGGGGGCGGAAAACATTTTAGAAAATAAAATGAAGATAATATTTATTTTAGGATTTGTATGTGTATGGAGTTTAAGCCTGAATGCTCAGGCTCCATCTGAAAATGCAGAGGGCGTAGTTTCATTTTTAAGCTCTCAAAACACTTATGTGAAATATAAATCCACCGCTGGCTTATTAATTGGCGATACGCTGTATACTAGCTCAAATAGCCAGCTAATCCCTGCATTAATCATAAAAAACCTTTCCTCATCTTCTGTGGTTTGTAGTACAATTGGCTCAGTTAAATTTAATGTTAACGATAAAATTATTGCCAAACGACGATTAGAAAATAAAAAAGCAGAGGAAACTAAACCTACTAAGAACGAAAGTTTTACAGATGCAATCGACACAAATAAAGTAACTGAAAAAGTAAAACTAAAAACTCCGTTTAAACAAAATATCAGTGGAGGAATAAGTATTTCAAGTTTTTCAAACTTTTCAAAAACCTCCGCTCATAAATCACAAGTCATTAATTATTCACTTGCTTTCAATGTAAATAGCATCGCAAATTCGAAATTTTCTTTCGAAAGCAATATCCTGTTCCGGCAAGAAGACGGGCAATGGAGTAATACACAAAAAAATATTTTTAATAGCTTGAAAATTTATAATTTAGGTTTTAATTATGAGTTTAGTAAAAATTCCTATGTCTTTCTCGGGAGGAAGATTAATCCAAACATGGCTAATATCGGGGTAATAGATGGTCTGCAAGTAGAAAAATCATTTAAAAACCTTTACATTGGAGGCATACTTGGTTCCCGCCCACATTATTTAGATTATGGCTATAATTTCAATCTCCTGCAATATGGTGCTTATATTGGTCTAAACCTGCAAGGCGCCAAACGAAACATGCAAAACTCTATTGCCATTCTCGAACAGACCAACAATTCAAAAACTGACCGACGATTTTTGTCTTTTCAACACAGCAGCTCACTAATTAAAAACATTCAGATGTTTTATACTTTAGAACTTGACCTCTATAAAGTTGTTAACGAACATAAACAGAATACTGTGACGATGACAAATACATACTTCTCCCTGAGATACCGTCCTTTTAGAAGATTAACACTTTCAGGAACCTACGATTCAAGGAAAAACATAGTGTATTACGAAACCTATAAAAACTATCTAAACACCCTAATAGAATCAGAAGCTCGACAAGGTTATGGTATTCAGGCTAACCTGAATATTGCAAAAAATATTTACATCGGTATTAAAGGTGGATATAGATTTCAAAAGAAAGACCAAACTCCTACACGAAATGCTTATATGTTTTTTACGCATAATAATCTTTTTAAATCTCAAATCTCCACCACATTATCCGCAACTCTTTTAGAAACCGTCTACCTGAAAGGCAATGTATATAGTTTACGACTTTCGCGTGGATTTATTTCCGAAAGAATGAATCTGGGTTTGGGATACAGCTATGTGAGTTATAACATCCTACATGCCGAATTGCCTCTAATACAACATATTGCAGATGTAAATATTTCCACCGAAATTATCCGAAAATTATATCTATCCATAAACTTCGAATCTGATTTCGAAAAATCAAATCAGTTTCATAAATTATATCTCCAACTTAGAAAGAGGTTTTAACCTTGCTTTTCATTAAAATGCATATTATAATAATGCTTGAGTTTGGGCTTCAACCTAAGGTGATTAAGCAAATTATCAGGTATTCAGAGCAGAATTGCAAATACCACTCACCCTAAGCATTTGCCGCTCAGATGGGGCATTAACCCCAACCCCTTAAAAAGGGGCTATAACTGCGTAGGACTTTTAGACATATAAACTTTTAAACCTTTAAGCTAGAATGCATTTAGAAAAATGATAAAGCTGTAACACAAAGCTACACAAAGTTTTTGCACAAATTTACCTGCCGATAGGCAGGGATTCACAAGGGTTTTCATTGCCGTTGCACTTCAGCCAACGGACTAAATGAACCATTCCAATCCCCTAAATCTCGTAGGGATGATATATCGGTAGAAACCAATGCCCCTTATGGTTTTCAAGTGCCGTAGGTACGATATACCCCTCCCATTCCCAAACCTTTTCATTGCCGTTGTGCTTCAGCCAACGGACTTAAATGATAAAATGCTGTGGCTTAAGACTAAGGATAATATTTGCAAATTTTGCTCAGCAAACATTTACCGCACAGCTTGGGCAAATATCTTTGATTGGCAAGTATTCTATTTACCATCCCACATTTCATCATATATAATATTATGAATTTTAAGAATAACAGAACTTAGAAAAGCCAATTGTTCAAATGTTGGATAATTGTTTCTATTTAATTTTTGCGATAAAATAAAGTGCAACAAAACTGCTCTTAATTCCGAAATAGAGGAGCTGTCAATTTGATTATGATTTTTTAAATATTTTTCAAGATATACAGTTTGCTCTGTTATGGTTTTCGAATCAAATTTACTTAAATCAATAGTTTTAGCGAAGTCAAATATTTCTTTCCAATGCCTTGAAGAAGGAATGTCTGATAATTTAATATCTTCTTTGAAAAAAGTTACGCTTTCAGTGTTTTTTGTTTCTCTATTCCTATCTAATGCTGAAATATATTTTTCAATGTCAAATTCATTTAATTTTGAGTTATACGGTTGATATAATAAATGCTTAGGGTGTCCGTTTTTGGAAAGTTCCCCTATATGTACCCATTTTACAATTTTCCCAATTAAATACTTTTCTGTTGCTAAGTGAATTGAGAAAAGACATAATTTTAAATAGTCTCGAATTTCAATGCTTGTTCCCCATGCTGCCGCTATTATTGGATTTTCAGCATTTATTAAAATGTCTTTTATCCTTTCGGCATTTTCTTGCATTATGTTTTTATCAGGCTTCTTATGCAATTCTTTTGGGATTGTTGCTCTTTGAGGGTAAACATTTATCATTACGAAGCTGTCAAATCCATTGATTTCAGCAAACCCCATAACTTTTCTTATTGTAGGGTCTGGTTTTTCTGCATCGGCAGTACTTGGGTTAATACCCATGACTATCAAGGGTCTTACACCTTTCGTCCCTAACAAATAACGATTATCTCTATTGCCTTTATAAATTTCGATTTTGTATTCCATAATTATTGTGTGATGTTGTTACTTAAACTTGCCTTAAATGGTTGAGAATATGTACAGTAAGTGATTTTGGGCTTCATTCCTGCCCACCTATGCCGAAGTTTGAGTGTGGTTTTCAGCATCTCCGTATTTTTTAAGTTTGTCAATCTTAATTTTAGTAATCAAGCTTCAAAATTGGTTCGTTCTGCTTGCTGTTAACTATGATATTGTTCGAATGTTTCCATTATCCGTATATTTCTGTATAATCATTAACAGAAACTATTTCAACCCCTAAATTTCTCATTAAGTTATTTATAGACGGAGCAGGTATGCTACTTGAGATGTAATATACTTCCATTGGAGCCTTATAAATGTTCAAATATCTTTTACGCTCGATTAATAGCCACCGAAGGAATACTTCATCGGTATCAAAACGAAATCCTAAAATAACTAGTGGAAGATTAAACCAAATATGAAGCCAAGTTTGATAACCTTGCCAAAATTCTTGCCGCTTACCTTGAAACAAACGATCATCACCATTGTGAATTAGCTTTCGAGCGCGTTCAGCACTACCCATATAATCAGTAAGCCCAAGGCGGATACTATCTTTGTAATTCACATCTCCATGTATCTTCCAAATACCAAAACCATCTGTAGGTAATGTTAATTGTTCTTTACCATAATAGGTTTTCCATGGATAAAAGCGAGTGAAACTTTTTGATTCGATATGAAATTTTTCAGCATTTATTGATTTTTCAAATGCTTCATCAAAGTTTGTAGACAGAACAGGAGAATTATTTTCGGAAGCAAACTCCATTAAACGTTTGTGAATATCAAGATTGTAATATGATTTTATTTCGAGTTTTGATTTTACCTCTTTTTTAACATCATAAACATTTTCGGAATGAAGTTCAACCAAATCATAAATTTCTGTATTAGTTAACCCATTCACATCAAAGGGGATTGGTCTTTCGGCAACTGATGCCAAGAGGTCTTTCCATGAAGGCATTATCTTGGCAGCCAAATTTGGCCCATTACCAATCAGAAAAGCAACTCTTTCATGTTTATTAGCTATATTCTGTAAAGCTCTCATGTTTATTCCCCCCAAACTTTAGCAATCCTGTCTTTTATTTTCTGCTCAAATATTTCAATCAATTGTTTGTTGGCATTCACTAATTCCTGTTCTTTTTCAATTTGTGAGACGATTTAGTTTTGGATTTCAAGAGGTGGTAAAGGAAAAATCAATTTCTTAAAATAACCGTTGTGAAAACTTTGAACAGTAACACCAGGTTTTATACCCTCCTTGATATGAGTTTTAGAAGTGCTTTTTAAATAATAAAATAGGTATTTGGGTGTTAAAATTTTTTCATTTGTATTAATTGCGATAATATCTTGATTAAAACTAACAGGCTTAACAGTTAAAGCAACTGGCAAAGAATGTTGAAGAATACCTGATCTTACAACAATTAATACAGTATTTTCAGGCACCATTTTAGTGGAACTATTATCAATCGCATTTTTATTTATATGATCTTCTGAATCACCGATAAAATCCATTTTCATATCTTTGGGTGATACCCATGGGACATCGCCTATCCAAAAATCAATATTTGATTTTGAAGGAGTACCTCCTGTCTGTGTTTTAATAATATCTCCCAACTCCACCATCTCCCACCCCTCATCAATATCAATTTTAGGTTTGTAGTTTTCTACTACCATTTTTGCCCCATCTATTATTTTTTGATAGCCTTCTATTTCGGCTACTATTTCTTGTTGGATGGAAAGAGGGGGAAGGGGGATTTGGATTTCACCAAAATCTTTACCATATACGTGTGGTTGAGCACCGCCTTTTTGTAATTTGTAAAATTCATTCTGTTTATATTTTAAAATTTGAAACAAAAATCTCGTACTAATTATTGATTCATCAGATTGAATAGTTGTGCAATCAGAAGCAAATATTGGTCGTTCAAAATAATTAATAAAACCAGCATAAGCACCAGATGAACTTACTGTAATTGTTTTTCCCTCACGATTTGGAATATTATGATAATATGCAGGTTGTTGCCCCCCGGCAATAACTGGAATGCTTCCAACACTGACGGATTCTTTTGTAATTGAAGTACCTTTCTTTATTTCTGTGATTTCTGATAATTTAAATAAAGGGAAATCTGATTCTTGATGATGTGCCGTTATTTTATACCTTTCCCCAGACAAATTATAATCCCCGTTTTTTGCGATTTCGGATTTGGGGACGGTGTGGGCGATATCGGGGTATTGGATTGTGGGCGATGATGGTTGTGATTGCGATTGTAGAGACGCGATGCATCGCGTCTCTACGGGGGGGGCATCGATTGAAATTCCATCGGTTGAAATTGCATTGGTTGCCATTGCATCTGACAAATTATAATCCCCGTTTTTTGCGATTTCGGATTTGGGGACGTTGTATGCGATGTCGGGCAGGGTGGTTTGTGGTAATGATTGGGTGGTTGGTGGGGTCGGTTGGGTGGTTGGTGGGGACGGTTGGGTGGTTGGTAGAGACGCAATGCATTGCGTCTCTACGATATCGGTTGTCGGTGATTCATTGTTTTTTATGGTTGTTACAAAATTGCGTATGATTTTAATTGCATCGTCCAATTGTCCACCTTTCACGGCGTTGCGTTGGGCACCTAATCCGAAACCGTCGTTGGCGACCTTTACAAAAAGAATTTCGTCGGTGATTTTGGCAATTTGTTTGTCCATTAGCAATATGGATGTTTTCACACCACTATATGGATTAAATACTCCTGCCGGTAAACTCACCACGGCATATAGATAATTATCGATCAACATTTTTCTCAGATCTTTATACGCTGTTCCGCTTTGGAAAATTATACCTTCAGGAACAATAATACCGGCACGTCCGTTGGGATTGAGATGTTCGGCAATATAATCGACAAATAATACCTCGCTACGATTGCTGCTAATTGAAAATTTCTTATGTGGACGAATACCACCTTTAGGACTCATAAAGGGTGGATTTGCCAATATTACATCATAATTTTCTTTCCATCGGTCTTCGCTGCTTAAGGTGTCGTATTCCCAAATATGTGGGTCTGAAAAACCATGCAAATAAAGGTTTACCAGGGATAATCGCACCATATCGGGCGAAATATCGTAGCCTGTAATGTTCCCGATAATGCGTTTGCGTTCGTCGGGGGTTATTGTTGTTTTGTCATGGGTATTGGTATTGGTAGAGACGCGATGCATCGCGTCTCTACGTCCATCGGAATCGGCATCGGGTTTACCATCACCACCGATAATATGTTTAAATGCCGAGATTAGAAAACCTGCCGTTCCACAGGCAGGGTCGAGGATGGTATCTGTTTTACCTGGATTAACTGCCGCTACTAAAAAATCAATGATATGTCGTGGGGTGCGAAACTGTCCGGCATCGCCCTGCGAACCCATTACCGAAAGCAAGTATTCAAAAGCATCGCCTAATTTTTCACTGTGAGTATATTCAAACTCACTTATGGTTTTCAGAAACATTTTCAGCGTTTCAGGGTCACGATAGGGCAAATAGGCATTTTTGAAAATATCCCGAAACAACTGTGGAATATTAGGGTTTTTATCCATGCTTACAATAGCTTCAGAATACAAGCCAAGCATTTCATGAGCTGTAACTTTTGAATCGAATAAATTATCCCAACTATATTTCTCAAAATCGCCCGAAAAGAATTTTGCTTTGCCTCCCAATTCAATGGCTTCTTTGTCCATGTCGTCCATGAATTTATAGATCAACCCAATGGTAATTTGCTCAATCTGTGCTTTTGGGTCAGGTAATTTACCTACCAATATATCGCGGCAATCGTCAATTCGTTTTTTTGTTAATGTGTCTAACATTTTTTTATGTTGGATTTGGTGGTAGAGACGCAATGCATTGCGTCTCTACGAACATGAATAGAATTTATCATCCGTCCATTTGGACGGGTTGTGTATAATATAATTTGAAATGCGTTGAAACGATTCATCATTTCGTATGATATGATCATGGAAACGGGATTGCCATGCAAAATCGGAATGTATTATGTGCGCATTTATGGTAACCGCCGATTTGAAACCCCGAATTATGGATGCCAGATTTTTTGATTGTGGACCAAATGTATTTTTATATACGTTTCCAATGGGTTTAATTTTGTCCGTTTTGTCCGTAGAGACGCAATGCATTGCGTCTCTACCAACCGCGCCACCAACCGCGCCACCAACCGCGCCATCAACCGCGCCACCAACCCCGCCATCAACCGCGCCACCAACCGCGCCATCAACCCCGCCACCAACCGCGCCACCAACCGCATCTACATTGTTTTTTGTATTGTATTGATTAATTCCTATTGATATTATTGCGTGAAAATGATTGGGCATTATACGAAATTCGCCCATTCCTAAATTCATATCAGGTCGCAATTCAAATGTTTTTAACCATTCGGTTTCAACAATTATCCCTATTTCCGACAATTCCATTATACCATCCACCACATTCCCAAAAAAACATTCGCGGTTTTGTGTGCAGATGGTTACAAAATACATTGCATTGGAACCATAATCCCAATTTTGTAAACGGGCAGACGGAATACGGTATTTGTTTTGAAATTTGTCGGACATGGGTTAGGCAGCAAATTTTTCTAAATTAATATAATCTTTAATGTATAATGGAATAACTTCCTTATATTTATTTGCCACTTCCTTAAATTGTGAAATGCTAAGCGTTGGATTGGTTTGCAGGGCTTGAAAATCTTT
>CAIXTV010000081.1 GCA_903922465.1 uncultured bacterium | reverse complement strand
CAAAAATTACAATGATATGATTATACAACAAATACAAGAAAAAATAAATAGAAGACCAAGAAAAAAACTTAACTTCAAAGCACCAATTCAAATATTTTTTAATTTAGTGGCATGAAATATTGCATTTGAGAGGTGAATCTACCATCTTCAAATTCATTGCTAAAATCATCAGCTTTAATGAAAATATCTATAACTTTGTCCCGTAGCATTAGTTTTTGTTTTATTGGTTTGCAATACAAATATAACAATTCTAGTGCTACTATTTATTTGACATCCTGTTAGTTATGAATAATATTATTGACAGTCCCTTATCCCGAACTCAGGTTACTATCACTTTCTAGGTAGCCCCCACTCCCCAACCTCCTAGTTCATAAAATACAAAAAGGCTTGCTTGCGCAAGCCTTTTCAAAAATCTAATAGTCCAAGACTTTTAGCCTAATAATGTTTTAAGTATGATAGAAATAGTCTTATTATCTGTTTTCCCTAACAATTGAATTGAAGCTAATCCCATGATTTTCCCAAAGTCCTTAACGCCTATGACCTTATATTCTTGTAGCAAGCCTTCGAGATGAGCTTTAATTTCATCGTTGGATAGTTGTGGTGGTAAATAATTCTCAAAGACACCTGCTTGGAACAACTCTTCACTAACCAAATCCTCACGATTCTGCTCTTTGTAAATTTCAGCTGCCTCTTTTTTCTGTTTAATCAGTTTTCTAATTATTGCATTCTCATCTTCATCAGAAATAACACTATCCATTGCTAGTTTACTGGTTTTAGCAAGCAATAACTCAGCTTTAATGGCCCTTAAAGCTACAAGCTTTTCTTTTTCTTTATTGAGCATTGCTGATTTAATATCAGCATCAATGATTATCGATATTCTCATATATTTTCAATCAACGTTGTCGTGTAGAAAAGTATTATTTGTCGAAATCGTAATATTACTATTCTCGTCTGAATTTAATTGATATTTTGAAATCTCTGATTCGTTTGAGGGTTTTACCTCACTTAATTCAATTCCATTTCTTTGATATGCAGGAATTTTCTCAATTCTTTCTAAGCCCTCTGTTGTTTTAAGTCCAGCACTAAACTGTCTCAACTTATCTTTTCGTTCTTTTGCTCTTTGATTAACTTCCTTATCTTCTTCTTCATATACCGGGTCACTTGTCGATGGAAATGCAATAGGATTAGTTTTCAACAATTCGCTTGGCTCTTCTTTTTGTTTAGAAGATATTGTTTCTAACCGCTGAACTTGTGGGATTTCATATTCATTCTCAGCTGAGACAGGAGAATTATTGAAAACCCTAAAGTCTGTTAAATCCTGATCCTTATAATCAGCATTAGCAGTAAGAATGTTCCCAGTATCAATATCTCGATGTATCTCAGAAGGCACGAATTGGAAAGGCTCCTCTATATCTATACTCATTTCTGCACTCTTCTCTTCGTTTAATATGTTTACTTTTTTCTCAAACATCTCATTTGAGCTACTACTTTTAGTATGATTTGTTTCGAACCCAGTTGCGATAATAGTAACACTAATTTTTTTACCTAAGTTTTCGTCATACCCATTTCCCCATATAACATCAGTATTCGAACCTGATTCATACTTAATTTTATCAGTGATTTCTGAAACTTCGTCCATTGTCAACTCTTCAGTTCCTGAAGTAAGATAAAGTAAAATATTTTTTGCCCCTTTAATTGAAGCATCATTTAATAAAGGTGATTTTAATGCCGTTTCAACAGCTTCAATAGCTCTGTTTTCACCTTCTGCTTCAGCAGAACTCATAATTGCACCCCCACTGTTTTTCATTACAGTATTGATATCCTCAAAATCCACATTAATTTGGCCCTCAACGGTAATAATTTCGGCAATTCCTTTTGCAGCTGTTAATAAAACATCGTCAGCTTTTTTAAATGCCTCTGTTATTTTCAAATTACCAAACAGTTCTCTAAGCTTTTCATTGTTAATAATAATAATAGAATCAACATATAAAAGCATTTCCTTTATACCTTGATCAGCTTGTTGAGCACGTTTTCTTCCCTCAAAGTCAAAAGGAAGAGTAATGATACCAACAGTCAATATATCTAATTCTTTAGCTATTTCTGCAATTACTGGAGCTGCTCCAGTGCCTGTTCCTCCACCCATACCAGCTGTGATAAACAACATTTTCGTATTGGTTTTCAATAGTTCACGAATTGCATCAGCATTTTCTCTAGCTGCTTCTCTAGCAACATTTGGAATATTTCCCGCACCTAATCCCTTTGTTCCCAACTGTATTTTATTTGGAATTGGACTTTTATCCAAAGCTTGAGCATCTGTATTGCAAATAATAAAATCTACACCTTTAATCCCTTGATTATACATGTAGTTAACTGCATTTCCTCCTCCTCCTCCTACTCCGATTACTTTAATGATAGAAGCCTGATCCTTAGGTGATTCAAATTTTAACATGGTATGTGATATTTGGTTGTTTTGCATTACGCAATAAAATTATAGATTATGTTGAGACCTCAAATGTTTTTTTTAATTATTTATCCACAAATTAGTGTTAATTACCTATTTTCAACTAACTCCATCATCAAAAAATCTTTTAAGTTTGTCAATTATACTTACACTATTTTCATTTGTTTGCTTTTCTTTCACTTTCTTAGTTTTCTTAGAACTCTCAACTTGTGGTTCCTCAACCTTAATTTCTGGCTGTTTATCATTTTTATTTACAGGCGCATCTCTTTCACTATCATTAAGTCCTTTAATTACCAAGCCAACACCTGTTGCAAAAATAGGATTTGCTAAGTCATCAGGAACATTATTTGCTAGATGTTCATTTGGATACCCTATTCTTACATCTTTCCCCGAAATAAATTCAGTGAGTTGAGAAATATGTTTCATCATTGCGCCTCCTCCAGTTAGTACAATCCCTAAGCTAATTTTTTTCTCATAACCTGAGTTTTTAATTTCGAAATAAGCGCAATCAAGAATTTCCTGAGTACGTGATTGAATTATATTAGCAAGATTGTGTAATGAAATCTCTTTTGGGGGACGCCCTCTAAGACCGGGGATTGAAACAATCTCATTATCGCTATTTTCACTTGCAACAGCTGAGCCAAATTTAATTTTTAATGCTTCTGCTTGGGTTTTAATGATTGAACATCCTTCTTTAATATCTTCAGTGATAATATTTCCCCCAAGGGGAATTACAGCTGTGTGACGAATAATTCCATTTTGAAATATGGCTATATCTGTAGTCCCTCCACCAATATCTATCAATGCCACTCCTTCTTCCTTTTCATCTAAACTTAACACTGCATCTGCAGATGCTATTGGCTCTAAAATGAGTCCATCAACATCAAGACCTGCTGTTTGAACACACTTTTCAATATTTCTAATTGCTGCCGTTTGCCCTGTAATAATATGAAAATTTGCGCTAACATCAACCCCCATCATTCCCACTGGTTCAATTATTCCCCCTACACCATCAATTATAAAATCCTGTGGCAAAACATGAATAATATCCTCCCCCGGCTTCATAGGCAACTTTCGCATATTCCCAATAAGCCGCCTAATGTCTTCTTTACTAATTACATCATCTTTATTGTCTCTAATTATGCTTCCTTTATGCTGTATACTTTTAATATGTTGTCCAGCAACTCCAACATAAACCGACCCTATCTTAACTCCAGTTTTTTGCTCAGCCTCTGCTATTGCAATTTTTATTGATTCTACTGTTTTGTCAATATTTGCGACCTGACCTCTCATAACACCAATTGACTCAGTATTTGAAAAGCCCAATATTTCAATTTTACCATACTTGTCTTTTCTTCCTACTATAACTGCAATTTTTGTAGTGCCTATATCTAAGCCTACTATAATTTCTGAATTTTCCATATTATATTAATTTATTTTAGTACATACAATTTGATTGTCATATAAAAGATTGATGATCTTATATTTATCCCATCCAACTTTATTTATCCCCCTTTCAATAAAAGCTTTTAACTTATCGAATTTTTCATTCATTTTCTCAATAGTTCCAAATATTATCGAATAATTTCCGATTCTGGGAATAAGAATAAAGTTTTTATTTGAAACATATACCTGGTCGATAAAAAGCTTTAACCATTCATCATTATCTAAGTACAATCCCATTTTATATAATTGATATATCACTAATGAGCTAACTTTCGAATTCTCATCATTTTGTTTAGAAATATCTAATTGCAAGTTATCATTATAGGGAGTGAATACGTCCCCGTTTACGATGGGCACTCTCACGGGGAAAAATGGCCGCACATTAAGAAGCACACCATCCTCACTTATATAATAACTATTTCCAAAAATATTACAGACTCTTAAAATTGGTCGTCTTTGGGTCATTCGAATTTTTATTTCCCCGTTAAAAGTTGTAAGAATGTCGAAATTCTTCAAGTAAGGGTTTCCTTTCAACAAATCACTTATCAAAGTCAAATCTATTTGTTTCAATGGGCATCCAACAATTGAATCCATATATCCTATTATTTGAGATTTAACATCATTTTGTGTAAGTAGAGGGCTACTCTTGTTATAATCAATTAGTACTATTAAGTCTTTACAAGGGGTGTTTTTGAATTTATAATTTACAAAAATTAAGGTGCTTGCGAAAATTATTAAAAGCATCATAAAAACAAAAATATTCAGAATCTTTTTCATTTTCAAAGAAAATTAAAGTAATTTAATATTGGCATTATTAATTGGTCAATGTCCCCTGCTCCAATCGTTAGTAAAACCTCAGGTTTTTCTTCTTTTATTATTTCTAATGCACGTTCCTTCGTTACCAAAATTTTTGAATTTGATTTAACCATGTCTAAAAGAATATCTGAATTAACTCCATTAATTGGGACTTCTCTGGCAGGGTAAATCTCTAACAGGATCAAACAGTCTAACATGGCAAGACTTTCTGCGAATCCTTCCATGCAATCACGAGTTCTGGTAAATAAATGGGGTTGAAATATCCCAGTAATTTTTTTTCGAGGATATAACTCCTTCACAGCAGTTATAAGGGCTTTAATTTCTTCAGGATGATGAGCATAATCATCAATATAAACAAAATCTGGCCTTTTAATCTGATATTCAAATCTGCGCTTTACACCAGTATAAACTTTAAGTGCTTCTCGAATTACATTGGGATCCAAGTTCAATGAAAGGGCAACTATTATGGCAGCCAAGGCATTTTCCACATTATATCTGCCTGGAACACATAAAATCAAGTTTTTAATTTCTATATCTGCTTTTTTAAAATCAAATATAAAATCTCCATTTTCCACCTTAATATTCCTTGCAATAGTATCTGATATTTCACCAATACTGTATGTTTGAAATTCCTTTCCATGTGGCTCTTTTGGAAAAGCAAATTTTTTGGCAAAAATCTTCCCACCAATTTTAACATTTTCAATAAATTGATAATATGTGTTGATTAGATTATCACGAGTTTTATAAATATCTAGATGATCGGAATCTATTGAAGATACAACAACAACATCAGGGTTTAAATTAAGAAATGATCTATCAAATTCATCTGCTTCAACAACTATTACTTTACTATTTTGGTTTAACAACAGATTTGAATTATAATTTTTACTAACCCCCCCAATAAATGCAATAATATCTATCCCTGCATAATGTAAAACATGAGCAATCATGGAAGTAATTGAAGTTTTGCCATGGGTTCCTGCAACTGCAATTGTAAAATAGTCTTTTGTAAGCAAACCTAATATTTCAGAGCGTTTCATCAATGGACAGTCCATCTGTAAAGCAAATCCCCATTCTTTTAAATCTTTTGGAATAGCAGGAGTATAAATTATTAATTCTATTGAATTATCAATAAAGTCTGGATTATCAAAATAATGAATATCTATCCCCTCCTTTTCTAACTCCTGTGTGAGAAATGTAGATGTTTTGTCATAACCAGAAACCTTTACTCCCTTTGCATTAAAATATCTTGCTAAAGCGCTCATTCCTATGCCTCCAATGCCAAGAAAATAAATTTTATTGAGTTTAAAGAGCTCCATTTTAATTTTTTATTTTTGCTATTGTCACAGCAATTTCTGCAATTTTGTCTGCCGCATTCGTAATTGCTAAGCCCTTAATATTGTTAATTAAAGTTTGCTGTAAATCGTTATTTTCAATCAATTCAAATAAAAGTTCAGCTAGTTTGGAGGTAGCCTCCGAGTCAGAAATCATAATTGCAGCATTTTTTATTTCTAATGATTTCGCATTTTTTGTTTGATGATCATCTGTGACATTTGGGGAGGGAATTAAAATCACTGGTTTCGCTACAACACACAATTCAGAAATTGTAATTGCTCCTGCTCTTGAAATAATAATATCAGATACTAAATATGCTAAGTCCATTGATGTAATAAATGAATGGACACTAAATAAGTTACTATTTAACGCAAGAACTTCTTCTTTTGCGAAATTAAAATAATTTTTCCCGGTTTGCCAAATAATCTGAATATCATTTTTTATGAATAAGGGTAGCATGCTAGCAATAGTTTGATTTATAGTTAATGCACCCAAACTTCCACCTAGCACCAAAACTGATTTTTTATTTGGATTCAAATGAAAAAGCGAGAATGCTTCTTCTTTATTTGAATCTACAGAAATTATATTTTGCCTTATTGGGTTTCCTGTAAAAACAATTTTTTTCCTTGGGAAAAATCTTTCCATCCCCTCATAAGCTACGCATATCTTAGTAGCGCTTTTTGATAACAGCCTATTAGTCATACCTGGAAATGAATTCTGTTCTTGAATTATTGTCGGAATACCGATAAAAGAAGCAATTTTTAATGTAAGCCCACTCGCGAATCCTCCAACACCAATAACAACATCTGGTTTAAATTTTCTAATCAAAATTCCAGCTTTTATTAAACCCAAAATCACTTTTAAAGGGAAAAGAAAATTTTTAATTACAAATCTTCTTTGAAAACCACTTATCCATAATCCTATAATTTTATATCCTGCATTGGGAACTTTTTCCATTTCCATTTTCCCTTTTGCTCCAACAAAAAGGATTTCAGCATTTATTTGTCTGGCTTTTATCGCATTGGCGATTGCTATTGCAGGGAAAATGTGTCCCCCTGTCCCTCCACCACTAATTATTACTTTTAATCCTTTCATTACTTAAGTTAATTGGGTTGTATGTTCATTTTCTTCTTGCTTCTTTTTCTCAATAGTTAGTTCGTCATTTTCAATCACTTCATTTTCAATTTCTTTACTAACGCTCAAAATTATTCCAATTGCAATACTTGTAAACCAAATTGATGTCCCCCCCATACTTACTAAAGGTAAGGGTTGCCCTGTAACAGGCAATAGATCAACTGCAACTGCCATGTTAATAAATGCTTGAAATACCAAACTAAAACATAGACCTGTCACCAAAAACGCACCAAATGTTCCAGGTCCTTTGATTACAATTCTAACTGCCCTAAATAAAATTATCAGATAAAGCATTATAATAATTATACTCCCTATCAATCCATATTCTTCGACAATTATTGCAAAAATAAAATCTGAATAAGGATGGGGCAAAAAATTCCTTTGCGTACTATTCCCTGGCATCCTACCAAATATCTGACCATTTGCAACAGCAATTTTTGCTTGTTCTATTTGATAATCTCCTTCATTTGCTAACTCCCCTTTATCAGAACCAATAAATCTTTCAATTCTATTCTTCCAAGTCCCTAATCGACCATGTGTTGTTGAATTAAGTAAAACAGCAATAGTAATTGAGAATAATACTATTCCAATCCCAACAAGTGAAAGTATATATTTGCTATTTACTCTTCCAACAACCATTAAAATGATACATATTGTAAATAATATTGCAGCAGTTGAAAAATTGGCAGGTAAAATTAATCCACAAATAATTAAAACAGGCACCATTATTGGAACAAAGGCTTCTTTTAGTTCCTTTATTTGATCTTGCTTTTTAGCTAACATTCTAGCTAAGTAAATAATAAGTGCTAGCTTGGCAAGATCGGAACTTTGAAAAGTAACATTTATTAATGGCAATGTTATCCACCTATTCGCTTCGTTAATATTGGTTCCTTTTAATAAAGTAAACAATAATAAAGGGACTGAGATTAATAACAATATTTGAGAAATGCGTGAATAATAGGTGTATTTTATTAGATGTGTTAAATACATAAGGAATATCCCAAATGCAAGAATTGAAAAATGGCGTATAAGATAGTACTCTGTATTTCCTGATTGTCTTTTAAACGCTAATGTTCCAGTTGAGCTATAGACAGATAAAATAGAAACAATCGAGAGTAGAAACACTACTACCCAAATCACCTTATCTCCCTTAATTAAACTAAATAACCTATTCATTATATTCGAATCTATAATTCCGCAACAGCCTTTTTAAACCGATTTCCCCTATCTTCAAAATTTTCAAAAATATCAAAGCTAGCACAAGCTGGAGATAACAATACAATATCTCCAGGTTCTCCTAGATTATATGCACGATTTACCGCTTCTTCAGCAGTAGTAGTTTCAATTATATTATTAATAATATCTGAGAAAGCGTTAAATATTTTTCTATTATCCAACCCTAGGCAAACAATCGACTTCACTTTCAATTTTACAATTTCTATTAACGGAATATAATCATTGCCTTTATCAAGACCTCCAACTATCCATATCACAGGTCTATTCATACTCTCAAGTGCAAACCAAGTAGAGTTGACATTAGTAGCTTTTGAATCATTAAAAAACTCAATGTTACGAATTTTAGCTACAAATTCTAATCTGTGTTCTACGTTTTGAAAATCACACAAACTTTCCTTTACTGCATCTTTTCTTATATCAAATAATCTCCCTACTATTCCAGATGCCATTGAATTATTTGTTTTTTGTTTTCCTTGTAATGCTAATTTCTCTAAAGTCATTGTATGTTTTTTTATCTTAATTTTAAAGTAATAATGGTTATTACAGCTAACATAATTCCTACAATTAAAAACCGTTGTACGATTTTTGCCTCATGATAACCTGATTTTTGGAAATGATGATGTATTGGTGACATTTTAAAAACCCTTCGCCCTTCTCCGAATCTTTTTTTGCTATATTTAAAATAACCCACCTGTATAACAACTGAAAGACTCTCAACAAAAAATACTCCACATAAAATTGGAATAAGTAGTTCTTTTCTGATAATTACAGCAAAAACAGCTATTATTCCACCCAATGCCAAACTCCCTGTATCCCCCATAAATACCTGCGCTGGATAAGAGTTATACCATAAAAATCCAATGCAGGCTCCCACAAATGCACTAATAAATATCACCAATTCTTCGATATTTGGAATATATATAATATTTAAATAGTTTGCAAACACAGTATTCCCTGAGACATATGCTAACACACCTAATGTAACCCCTATAATGGCCGAAGTCCCTGTAGCTAACCCATCAAGTCCATCAGTCAAGTTTGCTCCATTCGAAACAGATGTAATTATTAATATGATAAAGGGTATAAAAACCAAAAAAGACCAACTTCGATAATCATTTCCTATCCATTTCATTAAAACTGAATAGTCAAATTCGTTATCTTTAAAAAAAGGGATTGTTGTCTTTGTAGATTTATACGATTCCTTAGAAAATATCTGAGGAGATTCTTTATAATTTTCAACCTTAAAAATATGTTGTGTGTTTATATATTTTGGATTTGACACTTTTTCTTTTATGACAACAGAGCTATCAAAATACAAGACTGACCCAACAATTAAACCTAAAATAATTTGTCCTAAAACCTTAAATTTCCCAGCTAGTCCTCTTTTGTCTTTTTTAAAAACTTTAATATAATCGTCAATAAATCCTATACTTCCCAACCATATCGTAGTGAATAACATTAGTAGCACATAGATATTATTAAGTTTAGCAAACAGAAGTGTAGGGATTAAAATCGCTGCCAAAATTATAATTCCACCCATAGTTGGTGTCCCTTGCTTTGCAATTTGTCCTTCTAAACCAAGATTGCGAATTATTTCGCCTACTTGTTTTTTTTGCAAAATCTGGATAATCCTTTTCCCTATGATAAGAGAAATAACTAAAGAGGTAATAACAGCCATTGCTCCTCTAAAAGAAATATACTGGAAAACTCCAGCCCCTGGGAAATGGAAACTTTTATCTAAATAATCAAATAAATAGTACAACATATTTCACTTTACATTTTTGTTAAAAATATTTCATTTACAATTTTCTTATCATCCAAAGGATATTTTACTCCTTTGATTTCTTGATATTTTTCATGCCCCTTCCCCGCTATTAAAATTATGTCACCAGATTTTGCAAGTTCACAGGCCTTTATTATTGCTTCTTTCCTATCTGTAATTCTTAATATTTTTTTTTGATCCGATTTCATAACGCCATCATACATATTAGAAATAATTAATTCCGGATCCTCAAAACGAGGATTATCAGAAGTTAAAATCATTAGATCGCTATATATCAATGTGGTAGTAGCCATTTTTGGTCGTTTTGAAATATCACGATTACCACCAGCTCCTACTACAGTAATAATCTTCTCATCTTTATTACATAGTGACCGTATTGTTGCTAAAACGTTCTTTAATGCATCAGGTGTGTGAGCATAATCAATGATTACTTTAATTCCAGACCTTGATGTAAGCACCTCAAATCGACCTTCAACAGACTGCAAATTACTCATTTCCATTATTGTTCTATTTTTTTCTTCTCCTAGTATTACTGCACTTGCATAAATAGCCAAAAGATTATAAGCATTAAATCTCCCAACTAACCTATACCAAGAATCAATTCCTTCAATATTCATCAACATTCCATCCAATTGATTTTCCAATATCTTTGCTTTATAGTCCGCAGAACGATGTAAAGCATATGTAAACTGGAGTGCTTTTGTATTTTGGAGCATCACCTTGCCTTTAGAATCATCAATGTTAGTAAGCGCAAAGGCTGATAATGGTAAATTATCGAAAAACATTTTCTTTGCTTTAATATACTCATCGAAAGTTTTATGATAATCGAGATGCTCGTGAGTTATATTGGAAAATATCCCTCCTCTGAATGTTAATCCACTAATACGATGTTGTATAATAGAATGTGAACTTACTTCCATAAAGCAATATGCACAACCTGCTTTAATCATTTGGCTTAGTAGTTCATTTATTTTTAAAGCATCAGGAGTTGTGTGGGTTGATGGAATTTCTTTTGCATTGATTTTATTATGTATCGTTGAAATTAACCCTACTTTATAACCAAATGCCGTAAATAAATTGAATAGTAGTGTTGTAATGGTTGTTTTCCCATTTGTTCCTGTTACTCCAATTAATTGTAATTTCGAAGAAGGGTTTTCATAATAATTTGAAGCAATTTGCCCTAATGCTTCAAGTGTGTTCAATACTCTTACATATACAATAGTTGAACAATTAGTTTCTATATCTTCATCATAGATAATAACACTTGCCCCTAATGCTATCACTTGATTAATATAGTGATGGCCATTTACCTGAGTTCCATTCGTAGCGACAAATAATCCACCATTTTCTATTTTCCGAGAATCAAATGAAATCATAGAAATTACAATTTCTGTGTTCCCAACTAGCTCAATGACTTGAACATTTTTAAGTAGTGAATTTAGATTCATTCTATTATTGCGTTAAAATGAGTTTAATCTCTTTTTTACTTGGCGAAATCTCTTGTCTTGCTATTAGACCTTTCCCTGAGACTACGATATTACGATATCCTTGTTTTTCTAAAAGAAAAACCGCATCCTTTAAAGACATTCCAATTACATTTGCCATTTCTCCTACTTGTATTTTCTTATTTGAAATTTTCACAAGACTTTCATTTGCAATAACATTTACCCATTCACTTTCAAGATTGGCTGAATTGTAAGTAACATTAAGTTTTTTCAAAATACTAACTATATCTTTTTGATATCCATTTTTAATGAAAGGAATTTTGCTATAAATGGTATCTACTTGGGTTGTTTGTAGAATCTCAAGATGGGATGCATATACCTTATCTGCAATTTCCTTAAATACTGGAGCAGAAATTTGACTTCCATAAAACTCTCCACAGGTTGGTTTATTAATTATCACAATACAAGAATACAATGGATTATTAGCAGGAAAGTAACCAGCAAAAGAAGCGTTATAGAATTTACCATATCCTTTTTTACCTTCTGATATTTTAGCTGTTCCCGTTTTCCCTGCAATTTTAAAAATCGATTTATTAATATTTTTCGCAGTCCCATGTTCAACAACTCCTTCTAATAATCTTTTAGCTTTATCAATTGTAGATTGAGAAAAAATGGATTGAGCCAAAATTACTGGCTCTATTCTTTGAACAACATTACCAGCTTGTTTAATTTCTTGAACAAAAATTGGCTTAAGCATTATCCCATTATTAGCCACCATATTGTACACAGTTAGTATCTGCAGGGGAGTTATCTGAATACCATAACCGATAGACATCCATGGCAAAGAAGTGATCTTTGACCAAGTTGAATTCTTGGGGGAACTAATCTGAGGAACCCCTTCACCTGCTAATTCTAAACCAAGAGGTAGATCAAGCTTCATTTTGCTTAATTGCTCAAGAAATTTAGCTGGATTATCAGAATATGCTTTGTTTATAATTGATGAAACTCCAACATTTGAAGATAACTCAAAAACTTCCTGAACAGTCAATTGAGACTTAGGTGGAGCATGAGAATCCCGCATTGTATCACCCCCATAAGATTTTATTCCATTTCCTACATAAACCAAGTCATTTAAATCTACTTTTTTATCTTGAAGTGCAGCAAGTATAGATGGTAGTTTAAAAGTCGATCCTGGTTCAATAAGCTCAGCAATCGCATAATTATACATTTCGTAATAATTGCTATCTGAAGGATTCAATCTTAAATTTACAATTGCACGAATATACCCAGTTTTAACCTCCATTAAAACTGCACAACCTTGAAAAGCATTATTTTTTTTCAACTGTTTTAATAATGCATTTTGTGCAACATCTTGAATGTTTGGATCAATCGTTGATACAATATCTTCTCCATTTTTTGGCTCTATTTCATTATCATTATTTACAGGCATCCAAACACCGTTGGCAATTTTTTGCATCAATCTCTTCCCACTAACTCCTGATAAACGATCATCATAAGCTCCTTCCAACCCAACATAAATTGATGTGTCAAGTTTATGCTTCACTCCATTTACAATTTTCACTCCCTGAAATGTCCTTTGGAAACCGATTGTTCTTGAAGCAAGCGGAAAGTAAGGCATTTGACGCTTATACTTTGAAATCACCATAAATCCTCCCTTATATTTGCCTCTTTTTAACAATGGAAATGTTTTCAATTTATTTACCTCAGTATAACTTATATTTCGCTTTAACATATAAAACCGATTTTCATCTCTGAATTCTTTCTTCAATTCTTTTTTATATTCCAATGCCGTTTTGTCCTTGAAAAGATTAGACAAACAATATCCTAGAGAGTCTACATGAGCATAAAAAGTATCTTTTGGAATGACAACACTACTCAAATCGAGTCTAATATCAAATATTGGAACTGAGGTTGCTAATAAACTTCCATCACATGCCAAGATATTTCCTCTACTAGCTTCTATATTGAAATATCGAAGTGTTAATTCTTTTGAACGAGCTCTTAATGCATCTCCTTCTACAAATTGTATGTATGCTATCTTCCCAACTATAATAATACCAAATATAACACTTAGAAAGTATACTATATAAAGCCGATGTAATATGCTTTTTCGTATTTCAGCCATTATTTCACGTTATTTCCCATTACTATTTTCATTGGGGGATTCAGCGATTCTTTAATTCCAGTGCCATCCAACCTACGGACAATTTCTGATTGCTTGGTATTATTAATAAGTTCTGATTTCACTGAAATATATTCAAATCGTATTTCTTTTAATTCGTTTCTTATAGCATTTATTTCCCTTATATGCTTATAGGCAAAATATGTGTTTGCTATATGGATAATTGCAAGAAAAGCCAAAAACAATACAAATGGCAATGCTTTAATCACATTACTTCTCGTAAGTATTGTTCCATCGATAATGCTATGAAGTATCTTCCCAATACTTAAGCGCTTTTTCTCATTACTATTCAGGTTGGGACTATTCATACTCACCTCAAATTTTTTCTGCTATTCTCAATTTTGCACTTCTAGCTCTGCCATTTAATTTTAATTCATTTTCAGTTGGAACAACTGGTTTCCTTGATAACACATTAAAACTATTGTTAACGTTTCCATAAAAATCCTTGGATATTGCGCCCTCAAGATTCCCTGTTTTCATAATATTCTTCACCAATCTATCTTCAAGTGAATGATAAGAAATCACTACTAACCGGCCATTAGGTTTCAAAATAAGGGGGACATGGTTTAACAAATCAGCTAGGTCATTAATCTCATTATTAACCTCTATTCTAAGAGCTTGCATTACTTGGGCTATATACTTATTTTCCTTCCCCCACTCAGCCAAGGTTCTAATTATTTCAAAAAGCTCTGTCGTTGTATCAATTGTTTTTTTGTTTCTTTCAATTACAATTCGCGCTGCTAATCTTCTTGCATCACTTAATTCGCCATATTCCTTAAATATTTTCATTAAGTTTCCCTCTTCATAATAATTAATAACGCTCCAAGCTGTTTGCTCGGTTGTCTTTGACATTCGAGCATCCAATCTTGCTGGAAATCGAGCAGAAAAACCACGCGTATTTGTATCAAATTGATGGGAAGAAACTCCTAAATCAGCAAGAATACCATCTACAGGAAATAAATTAAAAAATTTCATGTAGGATATTATATGTTTGTAATTTGCATGTATTAGGGTAAATCTTTCATCTTTAATTGCATTAATCAGTGCATCTTCATCTCTATCAAAAGCAATTAATTGACCCTTATTTAACCTATTTAATATTGCCTGAGAATGGCCACCCCCACCAAAAGTCACATCTATATATGTTCCATCTGGCTTAATTGCCAAACCATCTATGCTTTCATTTAATAAGGCTGGAATATGATACATGGTTTACTTATTTTCTTCTATTGTAATTTGCCCTAATCTTTCTTCGGCTAAAGCAACAATGTCAATATTTGTGCTATTTATAACTTCTTCGTAAGTATCTTTATCCCAAATTTCAATTATATTTATGGTAGATACCAAAACAATTTCCTTGGATATCTTTTTATTTTTCTTCATATCTACCGGAATTAGCATTCGGCCATTATTATCTAATTCAACATTCATTCCTGATGAAAACTTCTTAATTAAAATCCTATCCTTAGTATTATAAGGATTCAGTTTGGTTATTTTATCTATTTCTTTCTCCCATTCCGAATATGGGAAAAGCTCTAAACAAGGATCAAAAATACTTTCCCTAATAACAAACCCTTGATCAATAGTTGCTGACAACTGCTTTTTTAAGTGATTAGGAAATAGAAGACGCCCATTAGCATCCACCTTGCAGTCATATTTTCCAATCAGATAATTCATTTCAATTATTTATTTTGAGTGTGTAAATTTAGTATAATAATACCATATAATTCCATTTTGTTGATAAATTTTCCCATATACTCCCATTTATATAATAATGATACGTAAGATTCACCCCAAGGTTACATTTTAAAAATATTATTTTATAACTGAATTTCAATGATTTGAAGATTATTTTTTCTAAGGTATAATAAATCTGTTTTTTTTATATCAAAATTTGGGGGAAGCACTATTGTTGATTAAATTCTGTTTGATTAATGTTAGTTTCTTTACTTTTGACCCCAAAAAAAGGAAAATACAGTTATAATGAAATGTTTTTTGAGAATTAGTTTTGGTGAAAAATAAAAGTTACCCAAATGTTTCATATATTTGTAATAGAAATAGCTCAATGAACACAACAGAACCAAAACCAGAAAATCTTAAAGGCTTAATTGATATTAAAGGCATACTTCATTCAAAAGTACCTGTTTTTTATCGACTTATTCCCCGTTTTATTTTATTGTATTTCCAGAGAATATTGCATGAAAAAGACATAAATGGGGCATTATATCGAAACAGAAACCTATTTGGCATTGACTTTGTCGATGCAATTTTACTTGAATTTGGAGCCAATATTACTGTAAACGGACTAGAAAATATCGAACCTAATAAACGTTTCATTATTGTATCTAATCATCCTTTAGGTGGATTAGATGGACTAGCTTTAATGAGCGTTATAGGACGTGTTCGAAGAGATATAGTATTTCCTGTGAATGATTTTTTATTAAATTTGCCTAATCTTAAGGAATTATTTGTCCCCTTAAACAAAGTAGGAAAGAATAGTGTTGAAAATTCAGAATTACTCAATTCGACTTTTGCTTCCAATAAGATGCTGCTGTATTTCCCGGCAGGTTTAGTCTCTCGTAATCAAAAGGGTGTAATCAGAGACTTAGAATGGAAAAAAACATTTGTAAATAAAGCTATTCAATATCAACGAGATGTAATTCCTGTTCATATTGATGGGAAAAACTCTAATTTCTTTTATCGTTTAGCTAATATAAGAAAGGCTTTGGGCATTCGTTTCAACATCGAGATGCTTTATTTAGTAGATGAAATGTATAAACAAAAGAATAAAAATATAAATATAACTATTGGAAAGCCTATCCCCTTTTCAACTTTCAGCAAAGAACATAAGCCCATAGTATGGGCAAATAAAATTAAAGAAACGGTCTACTTATTACCTAAAAAAAATTAACATCATTTCAAAATGGAACCTTTGACAGCACCCATCGATAGGGAATTAATCGAAAATGAACTCACTGAAAATAAATTTGTGAGAAAAACCAGAAATGGAAACAACCTAATCTATATTTTTGAACATTCAAATTCGCCCAACCTTATTAAAGAATTAGGACGATTACGTGAATTAACTTTTAGAGATGCCGGAGGTGGCACAGGGAAAGCACTTGATATTGATCACTTCGACATTAATGAAAATCCTTTCATGCAGTTAATTGTTTGGAATCCTAATGATAAAGAAATCGTTGGAGGTTACCGTTTTAAACACGGAAGCGAATTTAAGACTGATGCAAGTGGAGAAATCAGTTCGCCTACTTCTGAGTTATTCCAATTTTCCGAAAAATTCATTACTGATTATCTTCCTCATACAGTAGAATTAGGTAGATCTTTTGTTCAACCTCAGTATCAGCCTCAATATAATATTCGTAGGGGAATGTATTCTTTAGATAATATTTGGGATGGGTTAGGGGCTATTCTTGTAGAGAATCCTGATGTTACTTATTTCTTCGGAAAGATGACCATGTTTAAGAACTACAATAGTTTTGCCCGCGATATTATCCTCTACTTCTTACAAAAACATTTTCCTGATCCAGAAAACTTACTTACGGCAATAAAACCTGTTTACCTAAAAACAGAGAAAGCAATATTGGATGTAATTTTTTCAGGGAAAAATTATGAAGAGGATTACAAGATACTCTTTCAGAAAATAAGAAGTATGGGGGAAAACATTCCTCCTCTAGTTAATATTTACATGAACCTTTCTGCAACTATGAAAACTTTTGGAACTGCAACTAATGATTCGTTCGGTGAAGTTGAAGAGACAGGTATTATGATTAAAGTAAGTGACATCTATCAAGAAAAAAAAGAACGTCATTTATCCTATTAAAATTAATTAAACTAAATTACATAAGTGAAAAGCGAATTTGTCATCAGCTGTTTAGATCCTAAGAAATTTCCGACTCATCAGCAACAAGAATATGCGTTTGTGGGGAGGTCTAATGTGGGGAAATCTTCACTTATAAACATGATAACCGTTAAGAAAAACTTAGCCCGTACTTCTTCGACTCCTGGGAAAACTCAATTAGTTAACTTTTTTCAAATCGACGACAAGTGGATGTTGGTGGATTTGCCTGGCATTGGCTATGCTAGAATATCAAAGAAAACCAGAGCTAGGTGGGAAAGCATTATTTCGCAGTATATTTTACACCGAGAATGTTTAACTAACGTCTTTATGCTCATTGATTCGCGTTTGAAGCCTCAGGCAATTGATGTTGATTTTATCAATTGGATGGGCGAAAACAAGGTTCCTTTTTCGTTGGTATTCACCAAAACTGATAAACTTACCGAGAATTCCCTAATTAAAAACGTTGAAGCTTATCGAACTCATTTAAGTGAATGGTGGGGTGAATTGCCTGATATATTTATTACTTCAGCAGAAACCAAAAGAGGAAAAGATGAATTGCTCGATTTCATAAAAAAAACGAATCAGTCCATTTAGGGACGGTAGATTATTCTTATTATTGAGACAAGTCAAGAAGCTATATATAATATAAGGAGTAAATAAAGAAAAAGCCTAACCGTTTTCATATAACAGTTAGGCTTTTTCGCAAATTTGAAAGAGGGTATCTCCCAAATGTATTTTTTTCTAATTTATTTAAACTCGATCAAGGGTTGATTTCTAACCACTCTTTCGCCAGCTTGAACATTAACGTTTTTAATTACGCCATCCATACTCGCCATAAGTTCGTTATTCATTTTCATTGCCTCGAGTACGATAAGTTTATCGCCTTTTTTCACTTTATCACCTACTTTCACACACATTTTCACTATGGTTCCTGGGATAAATGAAACAACAAGTTTTGGGTTTACCGGAACATAAGGCTTACGTGATAAGAACATTTTTGTCAGCGTTGTTTTGTAGCGGACATTGTCAATATTTATCGACCCACAATCGGGGATATCTGGATTTATTTCTTCCATTCAGTAATTATTAATTGTAGGTTTCTCAGAAAGGAGGTATGCCGTGTTTTTTATAAGGACGATGTTCGTTCTTATTTTGTGAAATCTTCAGGCCGTGCATTAGGAAATGTCGGGTTTCGGCGGGATCAATAACGGCATCTACATAACCATAGGCCGCTGCAACGTAAGGATTAGCAAATTTCTTTTTATACTCTGCTATTTTTTTCTTACGCATTTCGTCGGGGTTTTCGGCTGCGGCAATTTCGCTTCTAAAAATAATATTTGCTGCTCCTTCGGGACCCATAACTGCTATTTCTGCAGAAGGCCATGCGAAAACAAAATCTGCCTTTAAATGATGTGAACACATTGCGATATATCCACCACCATAAGCTTTACGAAGTATTACCGTCATTTTCGGAACGGTTGCTTCAGAATAAGCATAGAGTACTTTTGCTCCATGACGAATAACCCCGGCGTGTTCTTGGTCGATGCCTGGCAAATAACCTGGTAAATCTACTAAGGTCACCAAAGGAATATTAAATGAGTCGCAAAAACGAATAAAACGTGCTGCTTTATCAGAAGAATCCACATCTAAAACACCGGCAAGCGCTATAGGCTGATTGGCGACACAGCCAATAGTTTGACCGTTTAAACGTGCAAATCCTACCACAATATTTGGAGCAAACAATTCATGTACTTCAAAGAAATCGGAATCGTCACAAATAGATTTTATGATACTTCTAACGTCGTAAGGTTGTTTAGGATTGGTTGGGAAAATATCATCAATCTTATAGAGTTTCGTTTTAGGGGATTTAGGAGGAAAAGCATCTGCTTTCTTTTCGTTGTTCCAAGGAATATAAGAAAAGAGTTTTTTGATTTGGTCGAAACATTGGGTTTCACTTTCTGAAAAGAAGTGTGCATTTCCGGTAATTTCGGCATGTACACGTGCTCCGCCAAGTTCTTCCATCGAGATTTCCTCGCCTAAGACCGTTTTTATAACTTCAGGACCTGTGATGAACATTTTGGATATTTTGTCAACCACAAAGACGAAATCGGTAAGTGCAGGAGAATAAACAGCACCTCCGGCACAAGGGCCCAAAATAACTGAGATTTGTGGAATAACACCTGAGGCTTGGGTATTTCTGTAAAAAATATCTCCATAACCTGCAAGAGAGTTAACTCCTTCCTGAATACGGGCGCCGCCTGAATCGTTTATACCGATACAGGGTACTTTCATATTCATAGCATGGTCCATGATTTTTGTAATCTTTTTTGCATGCATATAGCCTAATGAACCTCCAGCTACCGTGAAATCCTGGGCATAGATACAAACCGGGTGTCCGGTTATTGTACCTGTTCCAGTAACAACTCCGTCGCCGGGTAGGTATTTTTTATCCATATCAAAGTCTTTTCCTGCATGTTCTACAAACAGGTCGTATTCTTGAAACGAATTTACATCTAGCAGAGTAATGATACGTTCACGCGCAGTGAGCTTACCAGTAGCTTTTTGTTTTTCAATAGCTTTCTCTCCTCCTCCTGATAATGCTTCTTGCATTCTTTTGCGGAGATCAAGTGATTTTTGTCTTAATGACATAACACTTATTATTTTAGGTTAGACAATTTATTAACAGGGGGGCAAATATAAACAATTAATATTCTTTGACGCCAACAATGTTAACAACTTCTCATGTTTATTTTGTCATTTGCCTGATTTCGTGATTATTTAGAATTAATATAAAATTAATGTTCATAAGTATTAAAGCCTCTTTTATGATGTTTTTACTGTAAATCGGAAATATTTTCATACTCCTTATATATATAGGGTACATTTAAGCTTTCTCGAAATAAAAAACCCACATTTTTCATCATTAATCTTTCAAAAAAAATATTTCAACTTAAATATGGAATTATTTTAGTACCTTTGGACTAAATATAGAAAGACCTATAAACTTAAACTTAAGGATATATGAAAATAATCAATACCATTATAAATCAGCAGAAAGATGCTACTCAGAAAGTAAAATTCAAAAGCATTAAAAAGCATAAACCAATTTGTACTTTATTGGAAGAATATTATACTGAATTATTGAGGTTACATCCTCCTAATTCAAACTTTTCCGTTAGAACAAAAAATCTCAATGGCATTGTTTATACTACGTTTCAATTACTTTCGATTGAACTTGCGATCATAGGGGATAAAAAATTAGCTGGAATAGTTTGCGACTTATTGTTTTGTGTTCACGAGGAGGTTTTTAAAGTGCAATTGCCTGAGAAGAACCATTTAGAAAAAAAACTAATTGAGCTTATTTTAAATTATTGCCGCTTAATTAAACCCTCAAAGGTTGAGTTGGTGAGTTTAAGTTTGTTGAAATTGCAGGAAAAAATCCCAACATTAAAGGTTAGAGTTATAAGCAATAAAAATTTAATAGGAACTTGCGTGATGTGGCAAAAAGATATGAGTCAGATGCTTGAACTCGAAAGGCTAATGTCATTGACTCCTTGGTTTAGTAAGGATTTTCTTTTAATCAATTTCTTCGGCAATAAGAAGAGCGTTCCCGTTTTATGGTGCAAAGAATACTATTTGGGTCATTTGGCCTTGTTGTTGCACTTATTAAATGAGTATTTTTACATTTCGGCCGATCGTGGCAAGGGCTATATGAAGATGGCGGCAAGGCATATTCGTTGCGATGGCAAGAGAGTTAAGGAAGCCCGACTCCACAAATTGAGCACCGAAATACTTTCGAACCCTGAAAAAAATAAACATCTCATCAGTTCTATTAGGGAGATGATTGAAGCCATCGCTAATGTTAAAGATAAATCTCCATCAATTTCTGTAGAATCAGAGCCAAAAAACTAGGTCTGAGGGACATCTTAAACTAAATTATTTCATTGCTGAAAATCTCCTGCATCGCCTTTCAAATAAAGGCTTCGGAGAATCATGCCTGACGATTGGGAAGCCTTGCGAAACTACATCGGAATTATACAAGAATTATAGTGGAATTATAGCAGAATTTTATACTTTGCTACGTCCTTATTTATTAATTTCACGGCATTCTAATTGTAATACTAAAATGAAAAGAAAGAATAGTTTTGAACTTAATTTCGACGAAATTGAATCAGCCATATATATGATTCAGCATAGACGATTTATTGATGGAAAATCTCACCACAATAAGGCGCCACCTACCTTAGGCTTGGTTATCCCCTATAAATAACTGCCGTCAGTCGTCTGGCGGGCTTCGGATATCAGCCACCGAATTGTGTCCTAAACCCGAATTATTAACTCCAAAACATATCGAAATGGGAACAAAGAAAAAAGATGCTTCTCAAATTGTGCGACCCATAGCCGCATATCATGAGAAAAGCAATGTGTCGGAAAAAGCCGACTATCTCGAAGGCTCTTGGTTAAAGATGAAAGTTAACACGCTGTATTCAGCTTATGTTGCTTATATTACCACAGCCCTTGGGCTTATTGCTACTTTCCGTACCGCCATACAAGCTGCAAATGCTGGCGGTTCTGGGACTGTTTCCGCACGCGATGCCGCTGAGCTGAATGTAAATATTGCAAAGGATAAAATCCTTTCATTTATTCAGGAAGCTTCAGATAATGACAGGCCTAATGGCGCCACTATCATTGAAAGTAGTGATGCCTATGTCGTTGTCCGTTCGGGAAGCGAGAAAGATGAGTTCGAAGTTGAACATGGTGTAATATCAGGTTCATTCGTGCTCTATCATCGTCCTCTTGAAGGCCGCTTTGCTGTGCTGTTCATGATGAGTACTGACAATATTCATTGGGATGTAGCTGACTTTAGCCACAATTCGAAGGGCGAAGTAGCTGGATGTACTCCTGGCCTGAAATATTATTTCAAGGCTAAGACATCCTCCGCTGAAGGAAAAAGCGGATGGACTTATGTCATCGATATCATCTGTACTTGATGATATATTGCTGTAAGCTGGAGTCTTACAGCAAAACATTGTATTCTGTTCTTTGAAATAAAAAACAAGTAGCTACTTATTATATGATGTCGTGTTTTAGTAAAATATGTCGTGTTTTGATAAAATAAGTCATGCTTTGATAAAATAAGTCATGTTTTGATAAAATAAGTCGTGTTTTGATAAAATAAGTCATGTTTTGATAAAATAAGTCGTGTTTTGATAAAATAAGTCATGTTTTGATAAAATAAGTCGTGTTTTGATAAAATAAGTCGTGTT
>CAIXTV010000080.1 GCA_903922465.1 uncultured bacterium | reverse complement strand
TAACCGCACAATAGGTCAAAAGCTTTATGTTAGAATTGCTTTAGTTACGGTTGGAAACGTGATAGTGTTTTCGGAACCTATGTCTATTATAGTTACCTAGAATGTTGTTTAAGTGTTTATGTCGCTTAAGTTTTAATTGATGTTTTCCCAAGGCTTACCTTTCAAGGTAAGCCTTTTTTTTTGTGATTAAGTTTTGTGCTGGTTTTTACTCCTTATATTATATAGGTGAAATTATTGTTGTCAGAGAAAATATCTTAAATTGTAATTAGCAACTTTTCACCCCAAATTTTCATGCAATTTGATTCTATTAGATTCACCAAGTCTTTTAAAAACACAATGAAAGCCATGAGATATTTCAGCTTTAAGCTAATCTTATAGAGTTGTTCTGTTTTTTTTGAAAAATAACAAGAATATTTCATGGATTTACTTCCTAAAAACAAGTTTTTCATTTCATTAATTGTCATAGTCCTTAGAGGATTAATATATCATATATTCAGGAAGTTAGATAAACAGGTCATTATATTCAGGAATTCGAAATATTGTTTTTGACGTAAGGATAAATAATATATTGATATCGTACAAAATAAATTATTTCATCAAAATAGTTTTGAAATTGAAAAATTTGTAATTTTGGAGTAGAAAAATACATCTTAAAAATATGCTGATGCCTTAATCATTTGCAATAATAAACACTTGGCTATGGAAAATGAATTAACAGAACAACAAATCAATGAAATATGTAGAGATTTGCGTTTGGTAGATCTTTTAAAAGAAAATGAATCGAAGATAAATGAGATTCCTGAGTTTAAAAAGCTAGTTAAACAATTGCTTGTAAATGTAAATAAGATTATGAACCTTTTAACTGAAGAACAACGCGACTATGTTCTTGAGATTCATAAACAACAATTAGATTATATTAAGAAAAAGGAAGCAAAGCGTATAGCTCAAAAAGCGAGAAGGGAGGTAAAGAAAAACAAAAACCCATCCTCTGACCAATAAGAAAATCCAAAATTTGTTTTGAATATGCGATTATCTTTTCATGGAAATTCAATTTAAATACTTTGCGAAAGCTAAACGTCAAATCTTATTCTGCACTTTTATGCAAACATTTTGTTTCTAGAATGTAATTACAAAATTATATAATGCTTATATTTTATTTCAATCGACAAAACTCAAAAATTCCTATTTCTACTGAAGGAGAAGTAATATACAGCAATTTACTTTTTGCAGAAGCCTGTATATATATGTCACCTGCAATGTTGACACTTACTGATTATTTTATGATCCCATTATTGAATGACGACGAAATAGTAAAAGGATTTCTTTTGCAATTTGAAAATACTTTAAGCAAAAACAATGAATTGGAAAAGATTAGAGAAATGTATACATATTATAAAAAAACACTCAATGCAAAGCGTAAAGGAAAAGAAGACATGAAGTTCCTAGTAAGTTTCAGGAATCTTGTTCAAGGAATGCGTAAGGATTTAGCGCTTAAGTTTAAAGGGTGTCTTTCAGATAGTAATTTATTTGAAGTTTATCCTTTTGTGAAGGATGAACTTTTGTTCATTGTCCCTGTCGATTACAAAGATTCGGAGGATCTACAAGATTTCTACATTGGACCTGTCATAGGTGCCATTTCTGAAAAAGGAATTACGATTTTTATAGACGATTTTATCGAAGAAAACTTCAGCTTTACCAACATCGATGAACTAGAAAAAGAAATGTTCGATTTCATTAAAATTCCTCTTTGGGAATTGCCTTCTTTTCATGAAATTACTTATCAGGAAACCAAATATACTAGAGATCAGCTTCTGGATATACTGAAACCATTTAAGACACAATTGCAAGAGATTAAAACCGAACTCTTTGGTAGTTTGTATATTCAAGAGAATCTCGACCACGCAAAACAATTATATAAAGAAAAAATAAGTGTACATATTGCCCCAATACAAGATGCTTTAGATGAAAGCATTTATCTTAGTAAACAGAGAAATAAATATAAAGACAAATCAGGGTTTACTTATTGTTTGGGAATTACTTCAGTTAAGAACATGGTTAGCTTTTTAGAAAAAGCAGAAGTGATTTTACCTTATGTCGCAAGTGAAATAAAAGAACAAATCAGCAAGCAACTTGATTTGCAAACAAACATAGTTTTTTCTTATTGTAAGATGCATGATAAAAGAAAAGACACCCAAGATGTAATGATTTGATATGTAGAATAAACTATATCCAAGCCACACACAATCATATAAATCAATCCTGTCAACATAAAGATATTAATTCCTCAATTTAAAGCATTCTGATTATTTATGTAATGTAAAAATATTTTAACCTATATGAAACTAACCTATTTAAACCGAAAAGGTTCGATAATTAAATTCAATAACGAACCAGTAAATATTCATTTGAATATATTAATTGCCGACCATATAAAATACTGCTCAATGTTAGCAGATAAAATAATTACATACAAAGAAATAGACTCCTGTTCCGACGATAAGCTCTTCGAAGTTTATACCCAAATGTTCGATAAGAATGAAAAGGTTTCTGATTTTATCAAAACGATAAAGGAACACTATCCTGAGTATAAAAAAACTATTAATCTTAAGAATAAAGATAAAGATGATTTGGTGTATATAGGCAGACACAAATCACTCTTCGATAGAATGAGAAAACAATTAAAACTCTCTCTCGATAAAGAACTCGATAAAAGCAATATCAAAACAGTTCTTCCTTTTCTAGACCAAGGAGTATTTGAAATTCATCTATCAGAAGAGTTGATGGATAATGATAAAGAGGATTTTTTCGTTCGTGAAATTATTAATACACTGATAGACAGAGATAGTATTTTGGTTTTAGATTGGATGTTTGAACCTATGTTCAGACCTTCATTATTCAACTTAATATTCAATCGAAAACGAGCATTTGTTACATTTCCTTTATTGGAAGTTCCGCCTTTTCGAAATATGACTTATAACGAAATGAGATATACAAAAGAAGAACTTAAAATAACTTTAGCCCCACTCAAAAAAGATTTACTCGAATTTACTGATAAACTTAGTACGATGCGCTTCGAGAAGAAAAATGTTAAGAAGATAAATAAATTATTGGTCGACACTCTTTGGAATCATCTCTCATTACAACAAAAGATTGATGAAAGCTTATATATAACCAAATTGAAAAATCAATTTCCGCCTGAATTAAATTCGGCATTTTGCATTGGAATTACTTCAGCAGAATCAATTGTTGATTATTTTGAGAAAGCAAAAATAATATTACCTTATTTAGCCAATGAAATTAAGCAACAATTGTCAAGACACATCGAATTGAAATCCTCACATTTGTTTTTCTATCAAAGGTTTTTCCTTGATAGGAAGATTCCAACTATGCCAGTTTCTGTTAAAGACTTTTAAAATATGCTTGTATAATGAATTTAAAAACTAAAATTCAAGATTTGAAAGTTCGTTTTTAGCCTGAAAATATTCAGAAATTATGGTGCTGATAATCTCTTCAGCAGATTCAATCTTATTTATTAGGCCTGAAATCTGACCTATTTCTAATTCTCCTTCATTAAGATCACCTTCAAACATACCTTTCCTTGATCTGCCTTTTCCAAGTAAATTTACAACTTCTTCATGCGATGCACCTTTGTTTTCGAGAGCCTCAATTTCTTCAAAGAATTTATTTTTAAGAAGACGAACAGGGGTCAGACTTTTAATGCTGAGTTTAGTATCCCCATCAGTTGCTTCTAATATTTTGTTTTTAAAAAAAGCATGAGCACTCGATTCAAGTGATGCAACGAAACGACTCCCAATTTGAACTCCTTCAGCACCAAGAGCCATAGCAGCCAGCATTCCTCTACCTGTTCCGATTCCTCCTGCTGCAATTAAGGGTATAGTAATAGCTTTTTTAACCATTGGAATTAAAACCATAGTTGTTGTTTCTTCTTTTCCATTATGTCCACCCGCTTCAAATCCTTCCGCAACGATAGCATCAACATTAGACGCTTCACATTTTAAAGCAGACTTTACATTTGCAACAACATGCACTACTGTAATTCCATTTTCTTTTAATAATGGAGTCCATTTCGAAGGGTTTCCAGCAGAAGTAAAAACAACCTTGATGTTTTCTTGAATCACGATATTCACAAATTCTTCTGCAAAAGGGAAAATCAAAGGGATGTTCACCCCAAAGGGTTTATTCGTAGCATTCTTACATTTAGTAATGTGCTCGAGCAAAATATCAGGATTCATTGAACCTGATCCAATCAAGCCTAATCCCCCTGAATTACTGACAGCAGAAGCCAATTTCCACCCACTACACCAAATCATCCCTCCTTGTATAATTGGATATTTAATACCTAAGAGTTGAGTAATTCTATTCATGATGTAAAATAAAATATCTCAAAACGCTTATCAATATGAAAAAGCGTTTTGAGATAGAAAATTAATATTAAGCCTTTTTATAAACGATGGAAACAAGTGTCTTATCATCCCCACCCATATTGATGGATAAGGCATAGGGTCTCTCAGGTTTAATTTCGATTTGATTTAAGGCTGCTTTACCTGTAAGTTGTTCCCAAATAGTTACTGCTTGATGAACACCTGTAGCACCAGTTGGATGTCCCCAGCCAATAAGTCCGCCCGTCGTATTAAAAGGAACTTTACCATCTCTTGCAGTGTTGCCTTCCAGCACGAAATCAATTCCTTTACCATGTTCCGCGAAGCCTATTGCCTCTGTTGCCATTATGCCTGCAATAGTGAAGCAGTCGTGGCACTCTACTGTTGCAATTTGTTCTTTAGTAACACCTGCTGATTCAAAAGCTTTTTGAACGGCAGCTTTAGTGGTATCTAATTGTGTTAAATCGGCAGGAGTTTGTGTGATGTCTCCTTCTGCTTGACCAAAACCCATAATTTCTATTGCGTCATTTTTAGATATACCACATCTAATGAGTCCTTCTTCAGAAACAATTGCAATAGCACTTGCTCCATCAGAAACTTTTGAGCAGTCAAATACATTGAGTGAGTCAACAAAGCCTTTTGGGTTTGGATTAAGCATTCCACAGGCAATTAAATCTTTTGTTGTGTTATGATATTCTTGAGCAGTAGGGCAGAGGCGAGCATTTTCAATAGCATTTTGAAACCATTTTGCCATGGCTTGTCTGGTTTTTTCTTTATCAAAACGCTCTGCATAAGCCTTTGAACGATCGCTGAATTTACCAGGGAAGAAATAAGCATGTCCATCTTTTCTTTCTTTTGCCCAACCTGCAGCTGCTAATATGTCTGCACCATAAATTGCTTTAACCGTATTCTGTACTTCTACTCCAAGCACTAAAACCACTTCCGCCGTTTCAGCAAGAATTGATTTTATGCCAGTAACTAAAGCTAAAGCACCAGTTCCACAAGCACCTTCTACGCGAATAGCAGGTTTGTACTTTAAACCTTCATCAATAAAAGGTACAAAGCCGGCCATATTTGCCTGACGGTTGAACCGTGCTGCAATAAAATTGCCAATAACTGATTCGTCAACGTTTTTAGCTCCGCCAATCATTTGCAAAACTGCCTGACCTGCTTCTTTTATGTATTCTTCTAATCCGGGACGTTCCTTTTTAGGATGAAATTCTTTTCTTCCGGTACCCATTGATATGGTATTGTATCCGGCAATCATATATACTTTTCTTCTTAACTTTGTCATGACTGTAAATTTTAAATATTTTTATTTGTGGCGATAGTAATTACTAATCTAAATAATTATTGATGGGACCATACGCATGGAAGAATCCAGTGAGTAGAACAGTATTTACATCGTTTTCGGTGAATGCCACTTTGTCTTTAACCAGGTTTAAACCTATTTCTCTTGAGCGTAATGCATATTTCTTAGCAAGTTCTGCGCCAAACGAAACTGTTTGATTGAGTTCGGTAAAATATGCTTTAAACAGATCGTCTTTTTTAGGATTTCCAACAACTGCTTTCCAAGGTAATATCGATGCGGGGACTTTTCCTAATGAATCGTCGCATTTTGATTGAAATTCAGCAATAGGAGCATAAGATTTTGTATTAATATCATACGCTGCAACAACTTTGCCTTTTTCATATTTAAGGAAGCCATCCTTTTGTGAGCCATCAGAGTTTTGTCCGCCTCGAACTCCTGACGCTAATATTTTATCAAGAAGGTCGCTATGCAGATCTTCGTTGGGTAAATAAGGATTCATTACACTCATTATGTATTGGCAAACATCAATTCCTACATAGTCGATTAATTGAAAGATGCCCATGGGGCGTATTAAATAATCCTGACTAATTTTGTTCATGATATAAATAGACTCGGCAAAAGAATATTTGCTTTGCAATGCTTCGGCTTCTCTAATTCCATGTATGGCATCTCTCATAAAATGACCATTGCCAATGAAACCTGCAAAGTCGTGTGATGGAACCACTATTTTTCTGAGGTTTTTCGAATAGAGATTAGCAAAATCAACTAATTCCTGTAAGGTGTTTTCACCTTTAATAATTTCAACAAGCTTTTGAATAGCGGGAGGATTATAGAAATGAACTCCTAATATACGTCCGCCCAGATTCGCTTCTTTATCAATTTTACTTATAGGAATTGAAGAAGTGTTAGTGTAGAACCAAGGAGACTTTGTGCTATTTTGATTAATCTGACTAAAGATTTTAACTTTTAAAGCAGGGTCTTCTTTTATGGCTTCAAAAATCAATGTTGAATTATAAGCTGATTCAATAAGAGTGGTTGGACGAACAATTGCAACCACATCATTCACATATTCGCGAATGATTTCTTCATTATCTATTAAGTCTGTTCTGTCAGCGTAAACACTTCTTAATTGAACTGCTTTTTTTTCAGCAGCTTTGAGAACCTGTGCCCTTAAATATTTCATCAAGCCTGAGAGTGCTTCATCCGAAACATCCATAGCATTTAATATAAATTGACGGTTTTTATTTTCGGGCTTAAGGCTTAAATCAGCCATTTCGATAGCGGTGAGCAATAGTATGCCACTTCCCATCTTACCGGCTGCACCTATGACAGTAACATTTTGCAGTCTTTCGGAATATTCCATGATTATATTGTTTTGTTATATTTATAAATTGTATTTGTATTAATCCCAGTTTGGTTTTCTTTTTTCAAGAAAGGCTCTCATTCCAACTTCACCTTCGTTGCCAAACAATGAACCAAATTCTTTCGATTCGAGTTCGCAACCACTTTGAAAATCGGTGAGCATTCCCTGACGTGTGACTTGTTTTACTTTTCGAATAGCGTTTGGCCCTTTCGAAGCAATTTTATTAGCAATGTTTAGAGCCTCAATCATAAGTTGATCGGGTTCAACAATTTTTTGAACCAAGCCTATTCGCAGGGCTTCTTCTGCATTAATCATATCGGCAGTGAATAGCAAATAGAGTGCGTTAGAAAGTCCAACCAATCTCGATAGTCTTTGAGTGGCTGCATAACCAGGTATCAAACCTAAATTCACTTCAGGTTGACCAAATTTGGCTGCCGTACTTGCTATACGGAAGTCGCAACCCATGGCTAATTCACATCCACCTCCCAGAGCAAAGCCATTGATGGCGGCAATAACAGGGATGTCCATACGTTCGAGGCTACTAAAAGTGTTTTGACCAACTTTCGAAAAAGCTGAGCCTTGTTCAGAGTTCATATCAACCATTTCAGCAATATCGGCACCTGCAACAAAAGCTTTTCCTTCGCCGGTGATAATCATTACTTTTATTTCTTTTCTGTTTGAAACTTCGGCTATCATAGCATCCATTTCCATAAAGAATCTTGTGTTAAGAGCATTCATTGCCTGTGGGCGACTGATAGTAACGACGGCAACGCTATCATTTACTTCAAGTTTTAAAATCTCGTATTCCATATAATTTCGTTTTAGATGGGGAATAAATTAGCAACCAAGATACCTAGAAATAACCAATCGTTGTATTTCGGAAGTGCCTTCTCCGATTTGCAATAATCTTTGGTCGCGGAAGAATCTTTCAATATCATAATCTTTCATCAAACCATAGCCTCCGTGTATTTGAACCGCTTCGTTAGCTACTTCCTGTGCTACTTCGGAGCAGTAAAGCTTTGACATAGCTGCTTCCATGGCGAAAGGCTTGTTGTTGTCTTTCAACCAACATGCTTTATACAGTAAATTGCGGGCAAGTTCAATCTTCATAGCCATGTCGGCTAGTTTAAACCCAATGATTTGTTGTTTGCTGATAGGTTTGCCAAACTGCACTCTTTCTTTAGCATATTGCAAAGCCATTTCGAAGGCACCTTGCGCTAATCCAAGTCCCATAGCACCAATTGCCAGGCGACCATTGTCAAGTGTTTCGAGCATCATTTTTGAACCTTTGCCTATTTCGCCCAATAAGTTAGCTTCGGGAACTTTGCAGTCGTCGAAATAGAGTTCAGCGGTGTTTGAAGCTCGCCACATCATCTTATCGTGCATGGTTTTAGCCGTAAAGCCTGGAGTTCCGTTTTCTACTATGATAACAGAATATATCTTTTCGCCGTTTGGATTGGTGCCGGTGATGACTTGCACTATTGAGCCAAGGGTGATTTCAGAAGATGCATTGGTGATGAATATTTTCGAACCATTGATATTCCATTGGCCATCTTCAAGTTTAGCATTTGTTTTGGTACCTCTCGAATCGGAGCCGGCTTGAGGTTCGGTAAGTCCAAAGCCAAATAAGGCTTCGCCAGTGCAAAGACGGGGTAGGTATTTCTTTTTGTGTTCTTCAGAACCATAATAATAGATAGGATTCATGCCTAATGAATTTCCTGCAGCGACAGTAGCAGCATGAGAGCCGTCTACTCGTGCAATTTCTTCGATGGCGATGATATATGAAAGATAATCGAGACCTTGGCCGCCGTATTCTGGAGAAACAACCATTCCGAATAGGCCAATTTCGCCCATCTTCCTAGTCAATTCAATTGAAAACTCTTGTTTTTCGTCCAATTCTTTGGCACGTGGTTTAATTTCGCGTTCGGCAAAGTCTCTTACCGATTCTCTTATTAATTGATGTTGTTCGTTTAAAAAAGGATGATCCATTTTTTATTTTAGATATTTAATTTGTAGAGTTATATTTTTTCTTTCAATGATTTCGGGATTCTTCCCGTTTTGATGCATTCCGATCTTAGATTTCTTCCAACGATTCTTTCGACCATTTTGCCTGTTTTTAGAATTTTGTCGATGTCGAGATTGGTTTCTATGCCCATTTCGTCCAGCATCACCACAAGATCTTCGGTTGGCACAAGTCCAGTAATTGAAGGGTCGGCGTAATAATATGCGCCTGTGCCTGCAACAGGAACTCCATCAACGAAATTGGCTGGTTGTCCACCAATGCCACCCATTGAACTTTCGAAATTGCTCATGCCGGCTTGCAGTGCAGCCAAAACGTTGGCCAATCCCCAGCCGCGTGTGGTATGGAAATGAACTATATGTTTATCGGGCTTCTGAAATTTATCCATCAGCATCGAATAGTAGCGATAAACCCTGTCGGGTGACGCACTTCCGTCGTGGTCGGCATGTTCTACATCGCTTGCGCCAATGTCGAACCAACGTTGTGCAAACTCAAGCGCCTTTGACATTTCGGTTGGACCTTCTATCGGACAGCCCCAAATTGTGCTCACCGTGCCATTGACTTTTATGCCGGCATCTTTTGCCATTTTGATATGCTTTTCCGACATTTTCCAATAGTCGTCGAGCGATAAACCACTGTTTTTCTTATGATGCGATTCGCTTGTCGAAACCATCAACAGTATTCTGTCGGGGCCCCAACCTTCTTGCTTGGCTTGTATGGCTCTTTCAATTGCTTTTTCACGAATGGTAACGCAAGTCAATGAAACATCATTCAATAAGTGGGCTATTTTCTTGCTTTCGCGTATGCTTTTCATCAAAACATCGGCATCTTTAAATTGCGGCATACCTGAAGGATTCCCAAAATTGGTAACTTCAATATGTTTAAATCCACATAAAATCAGTTGTTCGGCAAGCCACAACTTCGCTTCGGTAGGAATAAATTTTTCTTCGTGTTGAAAGCCATCGCGTACAGTTATGTCGCCAACTGTAACCTTTTTTGGATAATTCATATGCTATTTTAATATTTTAAAGAGGGTGCTAAAATACATAAATAATTTGAACTATTGATACCCGACTGTAAATTTAGGGATGTATTGATATGGAATCCAATGGTCAAGATAGAAAATTGGATGGGGGAGGGGCTTGGGCTTTTAATTGCATTGACATGGATATTTGTTCTTAAAACGAAGAATGGCTTTTATTCCAACATATAAGATTATTTTTTCGTAATGAATATGATGTGAAGCATTAAAATAGATGTTGTTTGATAAAGATAGTATGAATTATATGTATGGATTTATCAGTTGAGAAATCTATATGATTTTATTTTCATTGGTTTACTTTAATACAATAAATAACACTCGGAAGATATCTATTGCGATAGTAAAGCGCCCTGTGAACATACAAATTACACTATAGTTCAAACTACAATATTTTGAATGAAGTTTTTTAAAACCACCATTCGATAAGGCTTTCCGGGAAAAATATTTCTGGAAAAAATAAAATCAAAAAAATAAATCAAATATATTTCTCATAAAAACATGTGGCAATTAAAAATATGCTTAACTTTGTTTTTTCTTTTGATAACTTTAAATAATGTAGTATTGATTTAATTATTTTAATGTCATGTTTACTTCTCATTTATCGGCTCTTTGGTTTTCGCCT
>CAIXTV010000079.1 GCA_903922465.1 uncultured bacterium | reverse complement strand
TAACCGCACAATAGGTCAAAAGCTTTATGTTAGAATTGCTTTAGTTACGGTTGGAAACGTGATAGTGTTTTCGGAACCTATGTCTATTATAGTTACCTAGAATGTTGTTTAAGTGTTTATGTCGCTTAAGTTTTAATTGATTTTTTCCCAAGGCTTACCTTTTGAGGTAAGCCTTTTTTTTTGTGATTAAGTTTTGTGCTGGTTTTTAACCCTTATTATCTATTACACCACATTTGAATTATTTTTTCAACGTAAATCCTTTGACCTCTATTTTAGATAATTAGTGTAATATGGTTAATGATAGTTTTTTATGGAATATCCGAATTTAATATAATTAAATTTAGCAATTATATCTAAAGGAAAATAAATTAAGCTTAAATCAGAATTAATTTAATAAGTGCCATTTCGTTTTCTAATAATCCATTCAATTGAAACAAATAAAATAACAATTAGAAATAGGAACAAGGATTGAATAATCTCAGTAAATTTCTTCTCAGAATATGTAAGAGCTTTTATATTATTATTCTCCTTCAATGTTGTAAGTAATATATTTAATTGATTTGGATAAAACATCTTTCCGCTATTTTTTGTCGCTAATTGAAACATCAAATTATGGTCAGCAGTGTTTTGCTCAGTTTCAATATTTACAGCATTAACAATAAACTTACTTGTATAATCGTAATTTTTATCTCCTAACTTTGTATTTGCTTTATAACTATAAATCCCTACAGGTAAACTCCCAACATTTAAATTATATGCTTTATCAGTTCTATTAAATAAAAAATTAAAGCCTGTTTCATTATTCCTTGCTATTTTTATGTTGACATCAGGAGTATTAATCAATTCATAAGAATCATTATATAGCTCCCCTCCTATTTCAACAGACTCATTTTCAAAATAACTACTGTTTGTAACTATTTTAAATTTAGTCTTGGTTTTATCAGAAAGCATATACTGCACAACCTTATCAATTAGTTCATCAAACAAAAAATGATTTTGGCTAGAATTAAAATTTGATAATCTCCATCTCCAAATGCCTTCTCCAGTAATAATACCATTAGAGTAGTTTTTATTATTTATAAATAGTATTGAAGGGTATTGCGTAATAAGTGATCCGATTTTTTGATATGCAAGTATATTGGCTTGGTTTAAAATCTTGTAATTACCAAAAAAACAATTTAATGGAGGTAGATCTTTAAAGTATTTTTTTAAATCATCACTTAATGAGAATTGGGAAAAATTAGAGTTCAAACTAGCCTGTGATTCATTTATTAATTGATTTGAAATGCTAATTGATAGCCCAGTCTCTAACTGATTAAATGCACTTATATTAGTCTGATTACCTATTATATAAAGTATAGGGATTGAAGTTTTTTGACAAGTACTGATAAGATTATTTAAAGGGTATTGACTTGATGGTAGTTGGTGCAATACCACCAAATCATATTGATTAATGTTTTTATTAAAGTTATCTACTGGAAATTCCTCAAAATCATAAGTTTCAAACATATCAAATGATTGTTTCAATGCAGAAATATCAGGATGAGGTGAATTATAGAGTAATAATATTTTTTTCTTATTCTCAATAACATTAACGAAAATATCTCTATTGTTATTAGCTAGATTAAACTCCTTGTCAAACTTATTAATTGAAATTTGAAGGTGTTGAATTTCTGCTTTATCAGGCGTAAACCAAAATGTCTCAGATTGAAAATGCTTATTAGAATTAATTTTAAATTCCTTAATTTGAAGTACTTTATTATTTTTACTTAATGTAATCACACAAGTATTCCCAGCTAAATTATCTGCTTGAACATTTACTTCAATAGGAAAGTTATTTTTTAAATAAACTGTTTTTGGACAAGTTATTTTTTTAATATAGGCATCAGTTTTAGGGAGGCTATCACCCATTGCAATAGTGTAGACTGGATATGTTGGTTTTTCTAAAGCGTATAAAGGGTTTGAACCTTTATTATACAACCCATCACTTGCAACAATAATGCTACCAATATTTTTATTTCCGTATATTTCTGTGACATATTTAAAAAAATCCGAAAAATCGGTGGTCTTATCAATATAGTTCCCTTTAAAATCATTTTCAATTTTACCACCAAATGAAAACAATTTTACATCAAACTTATCCTTCAATGATTCAGCAAATTGTTTAAGTTGTTTAGGGAAATCATTAATGTAAAACGCAGAATCAGAAGCTAATTTTATTGATTCGGAGTTATCAGCCCCTATAATTATGAGAGGTTTTTCTGATATTTTATTCTCTGTTCTTATGAAAGGTGATAAAAGCAAAAAAGCAATTAAACTTAAGTATATTCCTCTAATTGAGAATAATAAAAAAAATGATTTCTTATGATATGCTTTTTCTTTTTTATTAAAATACAAAATAAAACTCAATAAAAATCCAAATGCAACACAAAATAAAAAGTACCAAATCGAGTATTCGCTTAAGATTTTCAAAATAGTTTATTCTAAGAAAGTTTATTATTTTAGGTATGAAGCCCACCACAGACAGAAATCACCTGCCCCGTAATATAGGTTGAAAGATCAGAAGCAAGAAATACAGCTAATTTTGCAACATCTTCAGGAAGTCCTACCCTTTTCAAAGGGATATCTTTTACCCAACCTTCTTTAATTTCAGGAGGAAGAACTGAAGTCATTTCAGTTTCAATAAAACCAGGGGCAATAGCATTACAACGAATACTTCTTGAACCTAATTCTTGAGCAACAGATTTCGAAAACCCAATAATCCCAGCTTTTGAAGCTGAATAATTTGATTGACCCGCATTTCCTTCAATTCCAACAACAGAACTTATGTTTATTATTGATCCTGAGCGTTGTTTCAACATTACTTTTTGGATAGCTTTAGTATAATTAAAAACCGACTTAAGGTTGATATTAATTACCATATCCCAATCATTTTCAGTCATTCTCAATAAAAGATTATCACGTGTAATTCCTGCATTATTTACTAAAGCATCAATGGAACCAAAATCTTCAATCACAGCATTAATAAGTATTTCTGCCTGATCAAATTTTGAAGCATCTGACACATAGGCTTTTGCTTTCACACCTAATGCTCTTAATTCATTTTCTAAAGAAATTGCTTTGTCATCATATTGAAGATCAGTAAATGCTACATCAGCACCATTTTTTGCAAATTCAATAGCAATGGAACGTCCAATACCCCTGGAAGCTCCGGTTATTAATGCTTTCTTTCCACTTAATAGACTCATAATTTTATAATTTTATAGTATTTAATGTAATATTTATATCCATTTCAGCATGCCAAAATCCTGCCTGTGTGGCAATTGATCATTTTTAGCAAACATCCTGAACGAATAATCATAAACTCCAACTTTAGCAATTGGAACTTCACAAGCAAAAGTAACAATATTATTTTTTCGTTCAACAATTTCTAACTCATGACTGAAAAGAATTTTTTTCACCATATCATCTTCTTTCCTTCCAAAAAGCACTTCTATGCCTATATCCTCTGCTTCAAGTTCACCAGTATCAATAGTTACAGATGCTTTATATACATCCCCAAGGAATAATGGATCTTTAGAATCAGGGATATTCATCTCGGTAATTTCTATTTGATTCCATCCATGTTCCATACGTTTTTTCCATGAAACTATATCTCTTGCAATACAAAAATCACCTTTTGCTAGTTTTTTATAACGTTCGTTTAATGGGGAATAAAATTTCTGTTTATAATCTTCCAACATTCTATGAGTGGTAAAGAATGGGGAAATTTCAGAAATAGTATTTTTAACATGTGAAATCCATTTCGATGGAATATTTTCTGAGTTTCTGTTATAATATAAAGGTATAATTTCGTCTTCAAGTAGATTATAAATGGTTTCAGCATCTAAAACATCCTGCATTGGATGATCACTATAAGTGAATGATTCTTTTAATGCCCAACCTGCACCTTCTTTATATCCTTCAGCCCACCATCCGTCTAATACACTTAAGTTAATAACACCATTCATAATTGCTTTTTCACCACTTGTTCCACTTGCTTCTAAGGGACGCATAGGAGTGTTTAACCAGATATCGCAACCTGAAACGAGTTTCTTTGCTAATTCAATATCATAATTCTCAACAAAAGTTATTTTACCAATAAATTCGTCAAGACGAGAAATTTCGATTATCTTTTTAATTAAGTTTTGACCTTCAATATCCTTTGGATGAGCCTTTCCAGCAAAAATAAATTGAACAGGCATTCCTGGTATATTACATAAATAGGCCAAACGTTCTAAATTATTGAAAAGTAGATGGGCTCTTTTATAGGATGCAAATCTTCTTGCAAACCCAATGGTTAATGCACTTTCATCAATAGCATCAATGGTTTTTAAAATGTACTTAGGATTTTCTTGCCTAAGAGTAAGGTTTTCATTTAAGCGTTCTTTAATATGGCAAATTAACTCTGAACGCAAACTGTTTTTAACATCCCATATTTCTTTATCTGGAACATTTTGAATGTTTTTCCATTTCTCAGGATTATCATGATTATATAAAAAATCTTCTCCTAAATATTTTTTGTATAGAGTTAACCACTGACGTGAAATCCAAGTAGGAAAATGCACACCATTAGTTACATAATCAATGTATAATTCATTTGGATAAAATCCTGGAAACATATTTTTAAATAACTCTCTTGATACGACTCCATGAATTTTACTAACCCCATTCGTTTCCTGAGAAAGTTTTATTGCTAGGGCACTCATTTGAAATTTAGTATCTTTAGGATCGGGTTGCATTTTTCCTAAATTCATAAACTCATCCCAACTAATCTTTAATCTATCAGGATAATGTGGTATATATGTTCTTAATATATCTTCAGGAAAAACATCATGACCCGCAGCAACCGCAGTATGCGTTGTAAATAAAGATGAAGCTCTCACCATTTCAACAGCGACATCAAAAGTAAGCTTATGTTCAACTACATATTTCCTCAGTCTTTCTAATCCTGCAAAAGCAGCATGGCCTTCATTACAATGAAAGATATCAGGCTTAATTTTCAATGCTTCAAGTAGGCGAATCCCTCCTACTCCTAACAATAATTCTTGTTTAAACCGATTTTCGTTTTCCCCTCCATATAAGTGAAATGTAACCAAACGATCATATTCAGTGTTTTCGTCAATATCAGTATCCATCAAATAAAGGCATACACGACCAACTTCAACTTTCCAGACTTTTGCGTATAAGGTTCTACCAGGCAAGGCAAGACTTATTTTCAACCAACTATTATCCTCGTTTAAAACAGGAATTAATGGTAATTGAGAAAATTTTTGATTGTAATATTGGTTAATTTGGCCCCCATTTAAGGAAATGGACTGATTGAAATATCCTTGACGGTATAATAAACCAATCCCTATCATATTGACATTGGTATCACTTGCCTGTTTAAGGTAATCGCCAGCCAACATTCCTAAGCCTCCTGAAAATATTTTAAGGGTATTATGCAATCCAAACTCCATACTAAAGTAGGCAATTGATGGATTTGATGGATTAGGTTTTTCTGAAAGATAATTTTCGAAACTCTTATAGATTTCATTTAATTTTTCAATAAAATCTACTCGTGTTTCAAGTTTTTTAATGTCATCAAATGACAAGAGTTCAAGCAATAAAATAGGATTACTCCCCGATTCCTTCCACAAAGCAGGATCTATCATTTCAAATAAATCGTGAACTTCGAAATTCCACGACCACCAAAGATTTCTTGCTAACTTTTGTAATTTCTCAAGCGACTTAGGAATGAAAGTTTTTATAAGTAGTTTTTTCCAAACAGGTTTATTAAGTTCAGTGGCAGGTTGCAGACTTTCAGTTGGTAAAGTCTTATTTGCATATTGATCTGCTCTATCCATAGCTTTTTCAATAGCAATGGTATAAGCTTTTTGATATTCAATAATTAGCTTTTCCCATAAAGCAGAATTTGAAATTTGATACGCTTTAGTTCTTAGAACTTGAATTTGATCTTCAGAGCATGAACATATATATCTAATCTGCTTTGCAATTGCTTGTACGACTTCTATAGAGTTATGATCATTTCTAAGAATTACTTTTACTGCATGATCAGAAAACCCTAATAATTCAGCCCAAATTCCAAATCCAGCTAAAGTAGTTGTTACAGTAGGAATATGGAAGGCAATGCTTTCTAAGGGAGTATATCCCCATGGTTCATAATATGAAGGGAAAATTGATAAATCGAAACCTATCAACAAATCATAATAATGCATATTAAACAATCCATCATCTCCATTCAGATAGGAAGGCACAAAAACAACCTTAACCTTACTCCCAGGCATATTTAATAAACCAAATTCTCTCAGTTTATTCATTATCGGGTCATGAGATGCATTAAGAAGGGTATGCGTAAGATAACGTTCAGGTTTTGGATTCGAAAAATCAGGCGATTCAATTCGTTCAATAATATTTCGTCTTGCACCTAAATGACCAGCTGGAACAGTAATGTAAGCCAATACAGGGCAAGTATTTTCTCTGTCATTCTGAATCGCGGCAAGAGCTTCAATAAAAAGATCTATCCCTTTATTATGAAATTCATATCTACCACTTGTTATCATAAGTTTACTTTCGCGTGGGACCTCTTGATTAAAAACTGCTTCTGCAACTTTAAATAGTTTTTCTCTTGCAAGTGCTCGTTTTTCAGGAAAGTCTTCATCTGAAGGGACAAATGAAGGTTCAAATCCATTTGGAGTGATTACATCAGGCTTAATGCCTAAAAAATATTTACACTCATTGGCTGTGATTAGACTTACTGTTGTAAAAGCATCGCTGTGTTTTGCTGCTAACTTTTCAACAGAATATTTTGCATGTACATTATGAAGGTTAGAAATAACCTCAGGGTTATATTGTTCAATGTTTTCATATAGAGGAAGTCCATTTCCTGCTATTGTTCTTCCAATTACTGTGGCATGTGTTGTAAAAGCACAGGCTATTTGAGGAACATGTTTTTTAAGGTATAATACTCCCGTTCCGGTTAACCATTCATGAAATTGAGCAACGATACTTTCCTGTGCTGTAATATTTTCCTGATAAAAACTTTCGATAACTTGAGCTGCACCCCATCCAAATAGTGCTGGTTCTATATAATCCCATTGACCATTGAGAGAATCTAATTGATAGCTTTCCCACAATTCTGCAAAAATTGAATCTTTTGTAGCAAAGAAAGTAGTGAAATCTAGCAATATAACTATAGGGCTGCCACTTATATTCCATCTGCCAACTTTAAAATACAAACCTTTTTTCTCAGCTTTTTCGCGCCACGATTTAAATCGATTTTTTTCTTCAATAAATTCAGGATTATGACTGGTTTCTTTCCAAACGTCTGGGCCAATCAATATGTATTTATTACCATATTCCTCTTCAATTGTTTTGGCCTTGGTCGAAATTACCGTATGTATCCCTCCTACTTTATTACAGATTTCCCAACTGACTTCAAATATATAATCAGGTTTTAGCATTTTTTTAGGTGTGTTTGTTTTTAAAAGAGTTTGCAAAAGTACGATTTTTGATTAAGAAATTTGACTTGATTTTATTCCAGATTAATAAAACGAGTATCTTTGAATAAAATTTAAGATTATGACAAGTTTTTCAATCAACAAACTTCATGGCCGTTTAGGCTTAGCCATTTTGGTTTTCAACATATTAATGATGATAGGTTCTACATATCATTTTTTATTTGTTTTTAAATTTCCCATATTTGCCTGGTTACTTTATAATGCATGTGTGCCTTCAACAACTCTGTATGTTGTTGGATATGTCTTTAAAAACAGGCTTATCATCAATACTTCTATCCCTTTTATGTTAATGTTTGGTGGTGGTGGTCTGTTTTTGTTTCATTGGAATGGAGCAGCACTGATTGCACAAATTGGGCATATATTTATGATGTTGGCAATTGTCTGGATTATTATGGACAATTATTATCGTAAACAATGGAAAAGTGCTTTTGTTGGAATGGGGATTGGTTTTGTTTTATTTTTCATATTCACTAGCATTCAAAAGGCATATTCTATTGATCATCCTGAACTATTCGAGAAATTTAAAGACATGTTAGATGTTGATAAAATGATGAGTTTATACAAACATTGATTATTCAATTTTTAATTTCTCAAATATATTCTCAACGATGTGCACCGCTTCTTGAACATGACGATCGCAACGCAAACGAAATAAGTTTTGTTCTTTTATTTTGGATAAGCCTTCGGGAGTGCTCAAATTAAGTTGGTCTAATAAATCTTTGCATTTGACCGAGCCAAATGATTTCTTGAATTCATTAATAAAATGTTGCGAGATATCGTAAGCTGTTTCTTTATCGAGAGATGAGCCATTTGCACCTTGACCATATTTTAATCCAATTGCCATAAGTGCTCCACTAACAGCTCCACAACTTTCCTGCATATAGGCAATACCTGCACCAAATGGACTTGCAATTTTCAAGCATTGCTCCTCTCCTATTTGCAAACTATCAGAAAACACTGATAAGACTGACTGTGCACAATTATAATCCCCTTGAAAGGATGCTATAGCTTTTTCTGATTTACTCTTCATTTTAATGGATTCAAATTCTCAATAAAAGTAAAATTAATTCGATGCATTGATTTATTATCCAATTAAAGGATGTTTTCAGAAACACAATGTGCGTTTAATCACCCTTTTTTTAATTTATCCATATTATTCCAAACTCGCCATTTTCTTTGCTTTTACCCAAGAACCAAAGGCTCTTCTAAACTCATAGTAAGCATATTTTCCTGATTGTTCATACTCATGGATAGTTAAGTCTTTTCTGCCATTTGCAACTTTTATTATGTCTTCAATGAGTTCTTCCTTTGAGTGTTCAATTACTTTAGAAGTGTGAAGACCTGCTTTTTGTAAGGCTATTTTCCAAGTTCCAAAAGCACGAACTAATACATTGGGATTAAACTTTCCATGTTTTTTATATTCCTTTATTATAACATTTTCTTTTCCGAGTTTTTCTGCTACTCTTTTTAGGTCGATTAATAATGCAGAATTATATTCTTTGATTTGGTCCATAAATGAAATTCCAGCCATTTTCTTTGCTTTTGTCCAAGTGCCAAAGGCTCTCCAAAATTCAAGGCTATTGTATTTCCCTAACTTGTTATACTCTTTTATAGTTAAACTTTTTCTGACATTTGAAACTTTAATTAAGTCTTCAATTAGTTCTTCTTTTGTGTGTTGAATTATTTTAGAAGGCTGAAGTCCTGCTTTCATTAAAGATTTTTTCCAAGTTCCAAAGGCGCCCAAAAATAGATTCAAATGAAACTTTCCATGTGCTCTATAATCTTTTATTATAACATTTTTTTTCCCAAGTTTTTTTGCTACATTTTTTAAGTCTAATAATAATTCAGTATATTTTACACCTTTATATTTCCCGTTAGTGATGCCAGCCATCTCTTTTGCTTTAGGCCATGAGCCAAATGCTTTATTTATTGAATCGATATTATAGATCCCTGATATCTTGTATTCTATATAAGACAACTTACTTCTTCCATTAGCAACTTTTATCAAATCTTCTAAAATAGCTTTTTTCATTAATCGTAATTGTTCCTTTGTTTTCAGGCCTGCTTTCTCTTTTATGCTATCCCATCTCCCAAATCTATGATATGCTACACTGTAGTTAAATTTTCCAAACTTATAATATTCCTTTATCGTAAGACTCTCACTGTTAAGGCTTTTTGCAACTTTTCTTACATCAATAATTAGTTCATCTAAAATGTAGTCTTTGGTTTCAACTCTTTCTAGACCGGCCTTCTTTTTTGCCTTACTCCAGGAGCCAAACTCAAGGAGAAATAAACGATATTTAAATGCCCCATTTTTGCAATATTCATTAACAGTTATATTCGTTTTATCTTTTGCCACTTTTTTCAAATCATCTATAAGATCTTCTTTATTATATCGAACTCCCTTTTTAATTCTAAGTCCAGCTTTTTCCAAGGTATTATTCCATGTGCCAAATCTTTTTATAAGAGTATGGCAATTATACTTTCCAAATTCCTGATATTCAAATGTGGTAATATGATCTTTTTCAAGTTTTTCGGCTACTTTTTTTAAATCATTTATGCACTCTTGTTTCGTAATTTTTTGTTTTACTATTATCATCAGACCAGCTAATCTTTTTGCATTAGCCCAACTACCAAATGTCCGAATAATATCATTTTTTGTATACTTACCGTTAAGTAAATATTCATTTAATTGCAAATATTGTCTCCCATTTGCAACTTGCTTTAAATTTTCTATTATTTCTTCTTTTGAATAATTAATTATTTTCGGAATACTTAGCCCAGCCATTTCTTTTGCATTATTCCATTTCCCAAATGCATTAAAGAATTTTGATTGTGAAAATTTTCCCGATTTCCGATAATCTTTGAATGACATAAAGCTTCTTCCATTTGCAACCTTTCGCAAATCATCTAAAAAATCTTCTTTTGTCGCAATCTTTGGAATGCTGAGACCGGCTTTTCTTAATGCTTCATACCAGCCACTAAACCTTCTGGATATTGTCTGATGGCCAAACTTTCCTAATTGTTGATATTCTTTAGCTATAAAAAAAGATTTCCCCAGGGCTTCACTTACCCTTCTTATGTCAGTTATTAGTTCATCATTCGAAGCATTGCGGGTATTTCTTTTCAATCCAAGCAATTCTTTTGCAATATCAAAGCTTCCAAAATATTTCCGAATTAAGAAGCTGCTATACTTTCCTAATTTATTATAATTACCAAGGCTTAGATACTTATTTCCAACTTTCTCTGAAACTATTTTTAAGTCTTCTAATAATTCTTCTTTAGTTAGTGTAGCATAGGGGTTTAATTGAAATCCGGCTTTTTCTTTAGCATTATTCCATGAGCCAAACCTTTTGCTAATTTTTCGCCCATAATAAACTCCAAATTTTTCATACATATTGAAACTAATTTTATCCTTCCCAAATTCTTTAGCAACCCTTTTTAGGTCATCTAATAATTCGTTGTCAGATACTTTATGTTTTGACGGTTTTGTTTCCATTTTGTTTTCAAACATTTTAACTTTTCAAAAATAGTAAATTTTTCAATGGTATTATCACCAAAATAAAAATAATTTTCATTGCTGTCTCTATACTTTTCAAGGCAATTTCTTTTTTAAAGTCCGCACAAATTGCCTTAAAACTACTGCTCTTCAGCCTAATATATGCTTGCCGATTGATATTTATACTTCTCAAGTTGTTTACGCATTTCAATATTTAACTCATCTGAGAATGCCTTTTGATCTTCAAACAATTGGTCGTTTCTTAGAAAAGTATTTGCTTTCAGCATGTTTATGTTAGTGTTATTGATTCCAAGAATGACACCTGTTTTGATAACACAAAATGCTTTGGAAATGCCAGGTTCAACTTCTTCAAGTTCTTTAACATCGAACCTCGTAGTTTCGTTCATATAGGCACGCATGATGTCGTTTAGAGCTAATAGTCCCAAATTAAGTCTTTCGTTATAACGTTCAAAAAAATGCCCTGTATGATATATCATAAAATTGTCACAGGCAACTGCAATAGCAGCATGTCCCTTCCCATTATGGTAAAGCAGCAATGAATTAAAATTATTACTCTTTTTAGTGATAGTTTCTCTTATAATCCAATGATTTTTATATTTCGAAATATAATCGAAGTATTCAAGATGTCCATTTTGCTTTTGTGCTTTGCTAAGTTTTTTATTCAAATCATCAGCAATATAGCCCATCTTACGTTTGACGATAGGAAAATCCTTGTCTATCTCTTTTCGTATTTCTTCAAATGTCATTGCGGGAACAAGCATAGGTTATATTATTTATAATTAATAAGTTGGGATCATTCTAAAAGATGTTTTTCATAGAATTAGCCCTACAATTTATTTTTCTTTTCACCATCCAAAAATACAAAATATTTACATATCACATAATAAAAAAATTTTATTTCAAATATATCATTTAATAAAGCGAATAAATATTACTATTGCCACATATTAAATTAAAAAGTATTATATTTGCAGTGAATACTTAAACCATAATATAATGAAACCATTAACATCGGACTCATTAGGAGGGTATATCCCACCATGGGTTCCAAATCTGCAAGAACAAAATAGTCCAGTTTCTCCTATTTTTAATCCTTTTGCCAATGAAACTATTTATCTTCCCTATTTGATTTTTCATGGAGAAGTTGCTGAAAAAACCGAATTGATATGGCAACTTAAACATTCCGGATGGTTTTTCAAACCTTATTATCCACAAAAATTGTTTTGCTATAATAATATCTGCCCTATACTTAATATTCAGCAAAAATCCTTGCCTTATCTGTCTTTACTTAACCGTAAATTTTTCGATATAGATTATATTGAAGCAAGTAAAGGTAAATGCTATATGCAAGCACTTGCCGGTTTGGTGCTTTGTAACGGTAAACCCATAGATGGTGACAAACTCAGCAAACTCAATTACAGAACCCTACATGACCCTGAAAAATATAGGCTTATAATTTCGACCGTGGAAAAAATATTTGCAATTGTGATTTCTCATAAGACTTCAAAAGCGTTCCTCCCTCCTGCTTACCTATAAATCAATGTTATTTTAAGACGTTAAAACGCCTACTTTTTGCTTCAGTTTTTATTAATTTGCATATTATAACGTATAGTCTTATAAATGATTATATAGCTTCATTTATAGTAAAACTTGCAAATTCAATTGCTTTATAACATTTAGAGGGGGGCAAAAAAAATCGTAAAAAAAGAGTTGAAATATTTTCACATTTCATCATCTTCTGAAAGCCTTATTCATCTAGGCTTAGCTAAGATTT
>CAIXTV010000078.1 GCA_903922465.1 uncultured bacterium | reverse complement strand
TTTGGCTTGCTTTTCGTTGGCTTGCTGAGCAAAAATGTTCAAGGGAAATAATAGCGCAAGAATAATAAAATAACTTCTGGAAATCATAAATTGAAATTAAGAATAAGATAGAAGTGAACTTTTAAAAGAGTAGCTCCACCAGGACTCGAACCTGAATTTAAAGTTTAGGAAACTTCCGTTCTATCCCTTGAACTATGGAGCCGAAAATTAGGATAACTTTTGCAAAAGTAATTTTAATTTTCCTTTTCCTGTTCCGCTTCTTAAAATATATTTCTTTTTCGTGGGCTTCAATTCCCTATTTTCCTGGTTTTTCACTAAAAAGCAGTCAACGAATAATTGTTTTTGCTGATATAATTTCAGCAAATTTCAGCCAAAGACTTTAGTGAAAATCCCAGAACAACACTTGCAAACTGCCCTTTGCAGGGCTTCGGTTGTTTGCTTGAAATGTTAAATCGACTCTAATTATTTTATTTAAAGCTAAACTTAAATAATTCACTATAAGCTGATTCTCCTTCAGTAGTGAGGGTGCAATATTTAACATAATAAAGTTTCAAATGCTCAATACCACTTACAGGCATATATGAGCGTGTCGACATGGGCAGCCTTTGCCATGTGTTTCCTCCTACCTGCCCAGGAAGAGGGTCTTTACATATTTCTGCCAAATAGGCAACAACATCTTCAATCGGACGAATGAAAACTTTGCCGCATCCCGGCTGATTCGATTGCACCACATCTACTTCGGGTTTGATTTTAAATTCCCTTTCTTTCGAAAGATCATAACCACTCGATTCGAGTTTAATTTCGTCACCTTCAGCAACGTCATTAATATACAAAGCATTCTTTTTCAGCATTGCTTCAATTTCTTTTCTGATTTTTAATGCCTCCTTCACTGCTAAGTGATCGGTTTTAGATGCAACAAGCTTAAGTTTGTAAGCAGTTAGTTTTGCATCTATAGCACTTATGTCAATGGGAAAAGCAGAAAAATTCAAATTCCCCTGACAGCAAAAGATTATAAAACTTACTTTAATGATAAAATTACCTTGTGATAGAATTGTAAGACCATAATTAATTGTTCTCATGATATTTATTTTTTTTGATTAATAATTACTTGATAAGTATGCTTGAATGTAAATTCAGGATTAAGCAAATAATCAGCTTCATTACTTAATGAAGGGGAATCTTTGACCAATGAAGCGGAATCATTTCGCAATTAAGACGAAACTTTGACTAAAGACGCGGAATCTTTGCCCAAAGAAGGGGAGTCTTTGCCCAAAGAAGGAGAATCTTTGCCCATTTACTAGGTCTCATTGCCTAAAGAAGGAGTGTCTTTGCCCAAAGAAGAGGAATCTTTGACCAAAAAAGGGGAATCTTTGACCAAAAAAGGGGAATCTTTGACCAAAGTTTCGGAAATTTTGCTTGATGAAATGGATTGCGATTTTTTTTATTGCATATAATCAGCACTTTACATTTCTGAGCTCCCACTGAATTTATAACAGCAATTAAAAGAACGTTTATGTCACCCACCAATAAGGCAAACATTGCAAACATTGGTGTTGTGATTTTGAAAGAACAAAAATACCTCAAATTTGATTGTATAAAACAAATTTTGTAACTTTGTGTTGGTGAATTTACCAACGGAAATTTTTAATAATATACCTTATGAAAGAAAGAAAAAATCCACTGAGCTTTCCAAATCATGTGTATGCTTTTGGAAATAGAATTAAAGATATTATGACAGAGAAGAAAATTACTGGGGGTAAGCTCAGTAAAAGAACAGGGAAAAACAAGCATAATATTTCAGATATTATTAATGGCAAAACCAATACCTCGCTCGACATGGTATTGGTACTTTTAAAAGGGCTGAAATGTACAAGCATTAAGTTTTCCAATATCACTATCATTTGGGATACTGAAGAGTAAGAAGCAATCTTTGAAACTTTAAACTGCTTTCATCTTTCGCTTCTGATTTAGGTTTCTATTTTTGGGTGAAATTGTATTTTCACTTTAAATAGGGGTGATGCAAAATCTATATTCCATAAAAAAAGCCACCCCAATGAAGAGGCGGCTTTTTTAAGATTTCTACTTAAAATTATTTAGTAGGAGCAGGTGTGGCTTCGGTTTTTTTAACTGCTTTTTTACCACTGCCTTTTTTAGTTTGTTTTTTTGAAGTTGCTGCAGGAGTTGCTTCAGCTTTCTTTTCTTCTTTCTTAACTTCAGTTTTTTCAACCTTTACGGCTGGTTTTTTTTCAGTTTTTGGAGCTTGAGCAAATGCGGTACCTAAAAACATACCAAGAGCTAATAATAATGCTGTTTTTTTCATTTTTTGAATTTTTATTGTTTTTGAATGAATTAAATTAACGCTTTATCAAAACCATTTATCGTGCCAAACTATGTTAAGGGAAGTTAAATTAGGGCTTTACAATAGATGCAAATCTTAATAAACCTTAAAATCAAACAAATTGGCATGAAGCATTCAAATTGATATGAATAAAAAAATCTTTCCTATTGTTGAATGTCAAGATATATTATAGCCGAAATATTCTTAAATTTGCACAGAAGAAACATACCCTCAAAAACATGGAAACTCAAAAGAACAATCCCCTACATGGCATAACACTTCAGTATATCATTAACTATTTGGTTGATAATCATGGTTGGGAATATATGGCATCGGAAATCAACATCAACTGTTTTAAATCGAAACCCAGCATCAAATCGAGCCTTAACTTTTTACGAAAAACTCCCTGGGCACGCAAAAAAGTTGAAGACCTCTATCTCCGCCTCAACAGGCATTGAGTTGACAATGGAGAGTTGACAATTGACAATTAAATGCGCTTCAAATGAGTAGATTGTATTTTTTAATAGGGATAAAAGTGAAAAATTAAACGTAATTAAGTCATGGATAATTTTTTTCGGAAAATAAAAATTAATACCTAATTTTAAGCAAACAAAATACGATGTCAGACATTCCAATAGAAAATATTTTATTTTTAGATATTGAGACAGTTCCTCAATATTCGAATTATCATGATGTTCCTGAACCTTTTAAGGCTCTATGGGATAAAAAGGCCAAACGGCTTATTCAAAAAGAAGGCGATACCCCCGAAGGGCTTTATCCCCGTGCAGGTATTTACTCGGAGTTTGGTAAAATCATTTGTATCTCGATAGGGTATTTTCATGATGAGGGTTTTCGCATGAAATCATTTGCCAACGACGATGAAAGTATCTTGTTAACAGAGTTTTCCAACCTATTAAACAATAAGAAATTCACAAATAAGTGGAATGTTTGTGCGCATAACGGCAAGGAGTTTGATTTCCCCTATATCACCCGTCGAATGCTAATACTCGGTATTCCTATTCCTCCTCTCCTAAACATTAACGGAAAAAAACCTTGGGAAACCCCCTTCCTCGATACTATGGAAATGTGGAAGTTTGGCGATTACAAAAATTACACTTCTTTGGAACTATTGGCCGCCATATTCAATATTCCTACTCCTAAAGATGATATCGATGGCAGTCAGGTGGCGTCTGTGTATTGGATAGAAAAAGACTTACAACGCATTGTCACTTATTGTAATAAGGATGTAATAACGATTTTCAGGATCTATTTGCACCTGACTGGAAAACCCGACATAAAAGATTTGAAGGTTTTTTATATCTAACTTATTTGCGTTTGTAAGTAAGATATTGGTATTGTAAACCCGAGGCCACGTCGTGCATCACATTGGTTTTTTCTATCAAATCCCATTGCGAAACTTCAATTTCAGGGAAAAAGGTGTCTGCTTCAAAATGCCGAAGCACCCTTGTAATATGTAAAGTTTGTGCAATACTGAAGAATTGACGATACACAGCCCCTCCACCAATAATAAAGTTTTCAACCGTATCATCGCACATTTCAATGGCTTGTGGTATTGAATACACAGTGCTTGCGCCTTCAATTATTTCACCTTCCACGTCGGTGAGGACAATGTTTTTTCTGTTAGGAAGAGGTTTAATTGGCAAGGATTCCCACGTCTTTTTGCCCATCACCACGGTGTGACCAGAAGTGAGTTTTTTAAAATGCTTTAAATCGTCAGAGAGATGCCAAAGTAAATCATTATCTTTTCCGATGGCATTGTTCTGAGCAATAGCTACAATTATTGAAATAGGTTTCATGTTGATAATTTATATGGAAACGGCTGCTTTAATATGAGGATCGGGTTCGTAATTCGATAAAGTGAAATCTTCGAACGAAAAACTAAAAATATCCTGAACTTTAGAATTTATGGATAGTTGTGGTAATGATTTTGGGGTACGGCTAAGTTGTAAATGGGCCTGATCAATATGGTTTAAATATAAATGAGCATCCCCAAGAGTATGCACAAACTCTCCCACTTGCAAACCGCAAACCTGTGCTATCATATGTGTTAGTAAAGCGTAAGAAGCAATATTGAAAGGGACTCCAAGGAAAATGTCGGCACTACGCTGATATAGCATACAAGATAGTTTTCCCTGAGCCACATAAAATTGAAAAACGATATGACAAGGAGGTAAAGCCATCTTTTCTATCTCACCAACATTCCATGCGTTCACCAGCAAGCGTCTTGAATCAGGATTTTTCTTAATCATATCGATAAGTATCGAAATTTGATCAATTTCTTTTTGTTCAGAAGTTTTCCAACTGCGCCACTGAGCACCATACACCGGTCCAAGATTTCCTTGGGCATCAGCCCATTCATCCCATATGCTGACTTTATTATCTTTAAGATACTTGATATTGGTTTCCCCTTTCAGAAACCACAACAATTCATAGATAATAGAGCGTAAGTGTAACTTTTTTGTTGTGAGTAAAGGAAATCCCTCATTTAAATCAAACCGCATTTGATAACCAAACACACTAATAGTACCGGTTCCTGTGCGGTCGTTTTTCTGAACACCCTTATCTAAAACGTGCGAAAGTAAATCAAGATATTGTTTCATGAATGAATTTTATTTGGGCTCAAAAGTACACAACAAAACACCCGGGATAAAGAGATTGAATGGTTTTTTTATAATCTTCTGCTGCTTGTTGTGTGTTAAAGCGTCCCGCAATGGCTCTGAAGTATCCTTTCTCATGTATAGTAACTTCTTGACAATGTATGCTTTCCTTATTACTCTTCTGGAATTTCTTTTGAAATAAAGTCCAGTTGTCTTTGCTGCTAAAACTCATCAATTGCACGCCATATCCATGGTCAGAAGCTAAAGGTGTGGCAACAACACTATCCTTTTTAATTTCTTTGAGGCTATCAATTTGAATAATTACCGGTTTTTCCTGAGCAAGAATAACAGGAGGTTTCCAGAAACTGGGTTCTCCTAGTTTAAGGATTTCCAATTTAACCTTTGTAAGTCCGGCATATATATATCCTAAGGTGTTAGCTGCTGCTTTTGAAAGATCAATAATTCTATTGCCAATAAAAGGGCCCCTGTCGTTTATTCTCACCACCACTTGTTTTTGATTGCTTAAATTGGTGATTCTCACAGTGGTGTTAAAAGGTAAAGTTGGATGAGCTGCTGTTAGTTTGTCTTGTGAATAAACTTCTCCGCTAGCGGTGGTTCTCCCTTGAAAGCAATCGGCATAATAAGAAGCTATTCCTCTTTCGGTTTTTTTTTGTTGAGCAAAACAGGAGAAACTAAAATAGTTCAACCCAACAATTATTATTGCATATTGAAGAAGAATTTTCATCTTTTATAGATGATAAAAAATGAAAGTGGAGTTTTTATAATTTTCTTTTTTTAAGGAGATCTCTGAGGGTGGATGCCGTTTCGTAATCCTCATTTTCAATGGCATTTGCTAATAATTCCTGGAGTTCTTTTAATGAATATGAATCGTAAGGCGATTCTTTTTCTTCTTCAACTTTCTTTTTAGGAGGAGGAGAAAGTGCATCGTCTTCATCTAAAACCACTCCTGCTGCAACCATAATATTTTCGTAAGTATACATAGGGCAATGAAAACGCACTGCTAATGCAACCGCATCTGAGGTTCGCGAATCAATCTCCTTTCTGATACTCCCATCGAAAAGAACTAATTTTGCATAAAATACACCTTCAGTAAATCGATTTATTATGATTTCTTCGAGTGTGATGCCAAAAGCTTCTGCTGTTGATTTAAACAAATCGTGTGTTAATGGCCGTGAGGGTTTTATTCTTTCAATTTCAATTGCAATAGCCTGAGCTTCGTTCCCACCAATGATGACTGGTAGCCTTCTATTGCCATTAGTTTCTCCAAGTATCAAAGCATAAGCTCCACTTTGAGATTGACTAAACGAAATTCCCATTATTTCTAATTGTATTTTTTCCATCTGAATCTTAAGTCGTAATTGTCAGTAAAAGATTTTATAAAATTACAATTTTTTTTTTGGAATCATAATTTTTTCAAATAATCAATACATTCAACATTTTCGAAGGGGTTTTGTTTATTGTAAAATACAGTCAATTACAACAGTTTATAAGAACAGGACCTCTTTTTTAAAAAAAAATTCTATCTTTGCCCGGTTTTAATTCGAAACTATACAATACCAGAATACTGATAATAGCAAATGTGAAGTTAAGATAAATACTTTATTTGAACATTAAATTGTATGAATAAGGCTCGAATATATATAGATAAACATTTTCAATAATTAAAATTAAACACATGAAAAAAACCATTTCTCTCCTCTCCCTTATTTCTTTACCCTATTTGGCTTTCTCAAGCGAAGCCAATTTAGTAATTCCTGAAGCAATTAAATCCCAGTCGATATTATATTGGGGATTTTTAATCACTGTTTTGGGTATGCTATTTGGACTTTATCAATTTGTGAAAGTGAAAAAAATTAGAGCACATCAATCAATGCTTGATGTAGCTCAAGTTATTTTTGAAACCTCTAAAACCTATCTTTTTCAACAAGGAAAATTCTTACTCATTCTTTTTGCCTTTATTGGTTCGGCTGTTGCTTTTTATTACGGTTTTCTATCAGAACCTAGCTTTGGTTTTGGTGGTGTTGCCATGATTCTTGGTTGGTCAGTTTTGGGTATTTTAGGTTCTTATAGTGTTGCATGGTTTGGTATCAGAATGAATACTCTTGCAAATTCAAGAATGGCATTTGCCTCTTTAGAAAGAAAACCCATTAAACTATTAAACATTCCTTTAAATGCTGGGATGAGTATTGGTGTAATGCTGATTTCATTAGAATTAATCATGATGTTGATTATTTTGATGTTTGTTCCAGGTGAATACGCCGGAGCAAGTTTCATAGGTTTTGCAATTGGTGAATCTTTAGGTGCTTCTGCATTACGTATTGCAGGGGGTATCTTTACTAAAATTGCTGACATTGGTTCCGATTTAATGAAGGTGATTTTTAAGATTGGAGAAGATGATCCAAGAAACCCTGGTACTATTGCTGACTGTGTTGGTGATAATGCAGGAGATTCAGTTGGACCAACCGCAGATGGTTTTGAAACTTATGGAGTAACAGGAGTTGCTTTAATTTCTTTTATCTTATTAGCTGTAACCGGAGCCGACCTACAAACCAAACTATTGGTTTGGATATTTGCCATGAGAATTATGATGATTATTACCTCTATTGTTTCTTTTGGAATCAATAATGTAATTAGTAAAGCAAAATACGATAAAGTTGATGACCTTGATTTCGAAAAACCATTAACCTCTTTAGTTTGGATTACATCACTTTTATCAATCGCTGTAACTTATGTTATCAGCTATATTTTAATTCCTGAAATTAATGGTAACTCTGATATGTGGTGGATACTTTCAACCATTATTAGTTGTGGAACACTTGGTGCTGCTTTAATTCCTGAGTTTACCAAATTATTCACAAGTCCTAAATCAACCCACGTAAAAGAAGTTGTTGAAGCTTCTAAAGAAGGTGGTGCTTCATTAAATATTCTTTCAGGCTTAGTAGCTGGTAACTTCAGTGCATTTTGGCAAGGAATGGTATTTTTCTTATTGATGTTTGTTGCTTATTTTGCTAGCACCTATGGCTTAGATGGATTTATGATTTATCCTTCTATTTTCGCTTTTGGTTTAGTTGCTTTTGGTATGTTAGGAATGGGTCCTGTTACCATTGCTGTTGATAGCTATGGTCCTGTAACTGATAATGCACAATCTATTTATGAATTATCATTAATTGAAGAACTTCCTAATATTAGCGCTGAAATTGAAAAAGACTTTGGTTTCAAACCTGATTTCGAAAAATCAAAACATTATCTTGAGGCAAACGATGGTGCCGGTAATACCTTTAAAGCTACTGCAAAACCAGTGTTAATTGGAACTGCTGTTGTTGGTGCAACGACTATGATTTTCTCATTGATTCTAGTTATTCAACATTCATTAGGAATTCAACCTGAAATGGTGTTAAACCTTTTAAATCCTTATTCAATTTTTGGTTTTCTTTTAGGTGGCGCAGTGGTATATTGGTTCTCTGGTGCTTCAATTCAGGCAGTTTCTACTGGTGCAAGCCGTGCAGTTGCTTATATAAAAGAACATATTAACCTTGACCCTAATGCTCCTAAAAAAGCTGATGTTGAAAAATCGAGAGCAGTTGTAAAAATCTGTACTCAATACGCACAAAAAGGGATGTTAAATATCTTTATTGCTATTTTCTCCTTTGCTTTAGCTTTTGCCTTTCTTGCTTCTCCTGTAGGTTTAACCGAATCGATGTCACCTGAGGAAAAACTAAAAGCTGCTGCTCCTGTTTCTTTATTTGTTAGTTATCTTATTTCTATTGCATTCTTCGGATTATATCAGGCTATCTTTATGGCAAATGCTGGTGGTGCTTGGGATAATGCTAAGAAAGTGATTGAAGTGGATATGAAAGAAAAAGGAACCGATTTACATGCTGCTGCTGTTGTTGGCGATACCGTTGGTGATCCTTTTAAAGATACTTCTTCTGTAGCATTAAACCCTATTATTAAGTTCACCACTTTATTTGGTTTATTAGCAATGGAAATTGCAATTTCTGTAGAGTTTAGACCTATTGCTCATTATGTAGGTTTTGCTTTCCTTGCAGTTGCTTTATATTTTGTTTATCGCTCATTTTATAAGATGAGAATCAACAAATAATATCCAGTATAATATGTAGAAAAGGCTGCCCGATGAGGGCAGCCTTTTCTGCTTTAAATAAGCTGTGTTTTTATAATTAAGTCTTGCAGAGGGGAGCTTAATATATAATTAATGTTAGTTCAATTAGTAAGTGAGGAAAATGTTGTAATTTTGCAGCTTAAAAGGAAGCATCTTGTTTCTTTAATACAATAACTAAGTTTTAATGTTTTCCAAGGGATATATCATTGTTTTAAGTTTGTTACTTTCGGTTGTTTGTCTGCCGTCGTATGCGCAATTGGCAACAGCCTCTGGCATTGGTATGACTCCCATGCAGCTTGTTCAAAACTTTTTGCTTGGGAATGGGGTGACAGTGAGTAATGTAAAGTTTAACGATTCGCCCGCTACCATCAGTATATCCAATCAAATAGGTTCTTTTACAACTGGCGCCACACCTACCAATTTGGGTTTTGGAACCGGATTAACCATTTCAACAGGAGGGATACAGGTTGCAACAAATGGTGCACTTAGTGTTGTTATTAATGGGGCTCAAATCACCACCGACCCTCAATTGCAAGCCTTGAAACCCGGGAAATCGCTCCACGATATTGCTCGCTTAGAGTTTGATTTTATTCCCAGTTCCGATACCGTTAAGTTTAAATATGTATTTGCATCTAACGAATACCTTACGGCCGTTTGCACCTCTTATGATGATGTTTTTGGTTTCTTTATTTCGGGAGCTAATCCAGCAGGTGGAAATTATTCGAACACCAATATTGCCTTAATTCCCGGAACCAATTTGCCTGTAAGCATTAATACTGTTAATGGGGGAGTTTCTATGGGAAGCACCACTCCTTGCTACCTCAACTACACACAATATTATCATACCTTCATACAAAATTTAACTTATACGGGTGCTACTGTTCCTCTAACCGCATGGGCAAAGGTGGTTCCTTGCACAAGCTATCATATTAAAATAGCCATATGTGACATTTCGAATGCCATATACGATTCGGGGGTGTTTCTCGAAGCCAATAGCTTTAGCAGTCCTCAGATAGTGGTGAGTCATTCTTTCACCATGCCTGCGCTTTCCGACACTGTTATGATTAGAGGATGCAACGATGCTATTGTGAAGCTCACCTTACCTGCTCATTACAATTACAACTATCCGGTTCAAATCATCAAACAAGGAAGCGCCGTAAATGGGCTTGACTATCCCAGCATTCCTGATACCATTTTTATACCCGCGAACACCGATTCGCTTATGTTTACGATTTCGCCTTATAACAATGCGACTTTTACGACTATTAAATATATTCAATTGCTCATCAAGACTTCTGCCTGTAACTTCGACACTCTTACCATTGGCATATTGCCCAATCTTCCGCTTGTGGTCAATGCAAATAGCGACACCACTATATGTGGATTGAGTAGTGTTTCGCTAACGGCCAATGGGAGTGGTGGCATATTGCCTTATCAGTTCAGTTGGAACGATGGTGACACCAACACCCAACGTGTGGTGAGCCCAACAACAACAAGCTTGTACGTAATTAGTTTAAGAGACGCCTGCAATCAGATTGCCAAAGATTCGGTTTTGATTAGTGTGTTTCCTTCAATATCTTTAAGCCTTACGGCAACTCCCAATCCCATTTGTTTGGGGCAATCGGTTCAACTAAATGTTGCAGGAGCCCTCAACTATATTTGGACATCAAACATTTCGGACCCAAGCTTAGCCACGCAAACCACCTTGGCGAATCCTTTGGTAAGTCCACAGGCCAGCACACTCTATAGTGTAACGGGCAACGATAGTCATGGCTGCAAGGCCACCGATTCGGTTCAGGTGATGGTGTATCCTTTGATAAATCCGTCGATTGTTGCCAATCCTAATCCGGTTTCCATATTCGACGCCACTGTTCATTTCACTGCGGTTTCGGTGGGAGGTGCCTCGTGGGTATGGAACTTGGGTGATGGTTCTTCTGCCAACACCAACGATTTCTACCATACCTATAGCAGTTCAACGGCACAAAATTATTTGGTTACCCTCTTTGTGAGCAATGCCGATGGTTGCACCGATTCGACCAGCATCACCGTGGTGGTGTATCCCGACATTAAACTATATATCCCCAATGCCTTTACTCCAGAATACCAAAACCTGAACAGTATTTTCAAGGCTTATGGCGAAGGGGTGCTCGATTTTCAAATGTGTATTTACGACCGTTGGGGGCAGCTTATCTTCACTTCCAACAACATCGATATTGGCTGGAATGGGCAATATCAGAATAAAGATGCCGAACAGGGCACTTATATATACGCCCTTAGCTATAAAGATTTCCTTGGAAATGCTTATAAGAAAACGGGCTCGTTAAGTTTGATAAGATAAGTGCCTAGAGTACTTGGAGTGCCTAAAGTGCCTAGAGTGCCTAGAGTGCCTGGGGTATTTAGAGTGTCTTAAGTTGAAGTTAAGACAGAGGGGGGGAGATGAACTTGTAGACTATTAGGCTTTTATTGGTGAAACCTACAGCTCGCTTGCTCCTTTGCCTGAGTTTATCACATTTTCCATATATTTAAGACATTATGCAACTTTTTTAGAGCAATATATATCTTTTATATTGGAGAAATGATGTTTTTTTCATTAACTTTACAGAATTACAGTCGACCGAAAAACTTTTACCGTTTACCGTAATTGAAATTAAGTCGACCGAAAAACTTTTACCGTTTACCGTAATTGAAATACAGTCGACCGAAAAACAATTACCGTTTACTGTAATTGAAATACAGTCGACCGAAAAACTTTTACCGTTTACCGTAATTGAAATACAGTCAACTGAAAAACAATTACCGTATACCGTAATTGAAATACGGTCAACTGAAAAACAATTACCGTATACCGTAATTGAAATACAGTCGACAGAAAAACAATTACTGTATACTGTATTTGCTAAAGTCATGACGGAAAAACTCAATCGTATTACATTAAATTTGTTAAGCCCTAACATCGAATAAAAACAAAGGGGCATAGAATTTCTTTTCTACACCCCTTTATTGCTTTGTATGATTGAATTTTTTAAACGTCCCAAAATAGAACTTAGTCGGTCAATGTAAATTTTATCTTATCAGATAATTCATTTTTACCAGCAGCATTTTGAATTCCAACTGCATAATATTTGGCTATCAGATAGGGAACATTTTTTACGATAAGCTTGTGCGAATCTGATTCAACGCATCCAATTTTATATTCTTCAGTTTCCATCGAATCGAAAACATAAACTGTGAAGGTTCGGGCTTCTCTTTTATGTTTTTCTAAACCCGTTAATTTTGCAAGCATCACTTTTGCAGTGTGGGGGTCGACCCCTCTCACTATTCTCTTAATCACAGCTTTATCGGCCAAGCCGTGAGGTGATTTCGGATTGTTTGAATCGAAACCTGATTTATTTATTAGTTCAATCTCGTTGCCGCAAATAGGTTTAACGTAGATCAACAATTGTTTAATATAGCCAAATACTACAGCTGACTGGGCATTGCGTTCCAATATTTTGTCGTGATTGCCTTTTGCTACCGTAATCAGGTTTTTTAGTTTTTCCAATGAAGGTTCAAATACAGCACGAGTTACAGTTGGCTCGGGAAATATTCCGTCATAATAATAAACTCCATTTATCATCTTGACTCCAAGTGCATAAACCTCACTGCTGTCACGGCCATCGCAATGTAAAACAGGTTCGTAAAGAATAATTACTGTCATGATTTTGGTATTTAATGGTTAAAAATAATGATGTAGCAAATCTACATCTGAAAGTTGTAATATTTATGTAAATTTCCGTTTTTTATTTATATAAAACCGTTTTTTTTCAATAAAAAAAAAGGCGACTATTCCTGTAAGTTTTAAAACCCCATGCCCAAATGCAAAGCCCTTATTACACAGTCAAAATTAGATAATCGTCTGCTTTAGGTCTTTGGATTTTTTAAAATGACTTAATGCGGCTAATTAAATAAAAACTAGACTATAACAAATAGCATCAAGCATTTATAATTTATAACGTAAGTCCCAAATCCTTACAATTTTCTTGTAATGAATTTTTACAATCATGCTCTATCGTTTTCACAATAGCCCTGAACTCCCTTGGTGAAATGCCGGTATGTTCCTTAAATTGTAATGAAAGATGCCCCTGATTCGAAAAATTCAACTTATCGGCAATTTCAGTTAAACTTAAAGGGGTTTTGTTTATATAATCTTTTACTTTTTCTATTCTTACTTTTTCAATAAACTTTTTCAGAGGAATCTCCATCAGTCTCGAAAAAAGCTTTGCAACATGGGTGTAATCGTGATATATATTATGTTTAATTGTCTTTGTAAAGCTTTTGGGAGGCATTAAATCCTCTGATTCAAAAGCATTTAAAATAAGCTCAATAGTTTTCCGAACAAGCAAAACTTCTGGCTCATGTTTTTCCTCATGCCGCAAGTCGGTCATGCAATGTTGTAGCTCCATAAGTGCCTCCTCACTAATCTCCCCGTCAATCTCAATTTGCACCGCTTTCACTATTACGGGCTTCAAACCCATTTTTAGTAGGTTTTCCTGAAATCGCATCTTGTACAAAAGACACGGTGTATGTCTTAAATGATGAAGCATGATAAAAAGATTTTTATTTGACCGATGTAAAATTACAAATTAATCTGTTTATAAACTATTACAAACAAAAAAATAATAATTGCTGAAGTTCAATTAGTAAATACAACTAAAACCCATTTTCCTCCAGAAAAATCTCCATTAGTCTCGACACAGGAAAGTCGTGAAGCTTATCGGTAGAAGTCTTATGAAGATGCGCTAAGGTTTTGGGCACTTCATTGTCAAACTCCACCGCATGAAAATAGGCATAAAATGTTTTGTGGGTAAGTTTGTGTATGTGCTTTGCACTTGTTTTAATATGATGATAAGGTGTTTTCGAAACGATGTCTTTGAAAAACTCTTGTTGCTCGAACTGTTTAAAACTGAGTTTTTGGTCGCTTTCAAGACAGGGGAAATCGTAGAGATTTTGCCAAATCCCCATATCGCTGCGCTTACGCAACCAAGTAAGCTGCTCTTTATTTTCTTCAGAAATGAACATAAGATAATTCAGGAAAACGATGGGGTTGCTTTTCTTTTTCAACTTTAAGGGTAGTTCGTCAACACGCTTTTGTTTTAAAGCCACACATTCAGCCTGAAAAACACATTTTTTACAATCGGGAGAAGCCGGCTTGCATTGCAAAGCCCCGAATTCCATAATGGCATTATTAAAGATGTCGGGCTTTTGAGGGTCGATAAGGGTATTGAGCAAGACATAGAGTTCTTTTTTGGCGGCATCTGTCGTAAAGAGACTTTCTAAGCCATAGAGCCGGCTGATGAAACGGATGACATTTCCATCGACAACCGGAAAGACCTGCATAAAGGCAAAAGAAGCAATAGCTGCGGCTGTATATTCCCCAATTCCGGGTAGCTTTCTAATGTCTTCAAGGGTGTCAGGGAAAACCCCTTGATGCTTTTCAATAATAATTTGAGCGGCTTTATAAATATTGCGTGCCCTCGAGTAATAACCAAGTCCTTGCCATTGTTTCAAGACAGCCGCTTCATCGGCCCCGGCCAAGCTAGCCACATTTGGAAAGGCTTCAACAAATCGCTGGTAATACTCGAAACCCTGGTTGATGCGAGTCTGTTGAAAGATTATTTCTGATATCCAAATCAAATAGGGGTCGCGGGTCTTGCGCCATGGCAAGTCGCGCTGATGCTCAAGATACCACTTTTCGAGGCGGGCAGAAAAGGATTTCATTTATGTTGATTTCGGAGTTAATAACAATTGTTGTGAGAAAAAAGACCTAGGAAGCAAGGTTTAAGACCCAAGTCCCAAGCCCCAAATGCCAAGCCCCAAGGGCTTATGCCTTGTTTTTTCTTATGTATGGAAGGTCTTCCCTTTTGTATTTGCAAGATGAGCATCATTATTTGTCCTTTGCGAATGAAGCACCCAATAAAGTGAGATGAGATGGGATTTCACTTTGATAAGCTACCTTGATGGTATCGTTGCTGATAATGAACATGGTTGGGAAAACCTCCGTAAGCATCCTTGTCGAATCGCGTGAGGTTTTTATTACAGGGAAGTTAATGTCGAAATACTTACGTGTGCGGGCCTCATTCTTGTCATCGTGAAGCGAAATGCCGATAATGGTATCGACCACATGATAGGTTTTAAAGCTCTTCACATTTTCGATAGAATTCCAGCAATGCTGACATTTCCATGAGAAAACAAAGCATAGATAAGTTGAATCGGGTCTTGTGTGAATAAACAAAGGAAGTTGGGTGTCCTTAACGGCTTTTCCTTGCCAGGGATGGGTTGTATCGGCTTCTTCGGCAGTGAGTTTAAACGAGAATCCTGAAAGGAGAGAAACGGCAATAATCATTGGAAAAACTATCCAAACTTTCCAAGGTGTAATATTCCTGTGTTTTTCGGCAGAGGATTTCAATGCGATGAAAACACTCATGGCTAGCAGTAGTATATTGCGTGTGAAAGTCACCCAAGGCGAAAGTTGCAAAGCCTTAATTTCACCAAAACAACCACAGTCTTCAATTTGATGAACCCAATAGCCATAAGCATATATGATAGTAAAAACTGTGAGCATCACCACCGAAGTAATTGCTGCAAAACGAGGATAAATTCTAAAAGCCAACATCAATCCCAATAAGACTTCAATTACAGGAATGACGGGAGCTACAAGAAAGGCATATCCGAAATGATATTCGTAAATAATATAAGCAAAAGCGGTGGTGTTAAAGGCTTTCCCTATGCCTGAAACAATATATACCACTCCAGTGATTATGGCAATGATTTGGAGTAAAAGTGTTTTTTTCATCAATTGAAAGATACAATAAATAGGAGAAAAAAGAGTTGATAATATTTGAAGTAAAATTACAATAATATTCATTAGTGCCTCACAATGCTAATAATTTGCCCTCTTATCGGCTGTTTAACAAGTATGCAGACTTTGTCGTTTTACTACTTTTTTTCACTTTTTATAAACAAATCGAAATATTGCACTAGATTTTGATGTAATTTTGAAACGAATTTAATATCACCTTATGCTAACAATTCAAGAAATGGAACGAACCGCAATTCAGGTTCGCCGCGATCTACTTCGCATGATACATGCCGTTCAATCAGGACATCCGGGAGGCTCTTTAGGTTGTGCCGATTTTTTCACTGCTCTCTACTTCGAAGTACTGATACATAATCCCAAACGTTTTACAATGAACGGAGAAGGGCAAGATGTGTTTTTCCTTTCAAATGGACACCTTTCGGCTGCATGGTATAGTGTATTGGCTCGTTCTGGTTATTTCGATGTAAGCGAATTAGCCACTTTCCGAAAATTGAATACGCGTTTACAAGGTCATCCTACAACAGCCGAAGGACTTCCGGGGATACGTATCGCCAGTGGTTCGCTAGGCCAGGGCTTATCGGTGGGAATAGGAGCAGCCCTCACTAAGAAAATGAATAATGACTCTCACACAGTTTTTACTTTACATGGCGATGGAGAACTTCAGGAAGGCCAAATTTGGGAGGCAGCCATATACGCTGCAGCTAATAAAGTGGATAATATTATTGCTACCATCGATTATAATGGACAACAAATTGATGGGCCGGTAAATGATGTTTGCAGCTTAGGCGATTTAAAAGCCAAATGGAATGCATTTGGTTGGAAAGTGCTGGAGGCAAATGGTAATAAAATGCAGGATATTATCGATACTCTTTTGCTTGCGAAATCACACACCGGAAAACAAAAACCTATTGTTATCCTCATGAAAACAGAAATGGGTTGTGGGGTGAATTTTATGATGGGTACCCATAAATGGCATGGCTCAGCACCAAATGACGATCAGTTGGCAATTGCTTTACAACAACTCCCTCTTACTCTGGGCGATTATTAGAATAAAACACATGAGATTCATTAAAAACGGAATAATAGTGTTGTTTATGCTGGCTTTGCTTGGGCACACAAATGCTCAGGTGCTTGGCGAAAAACCTCAAGCCAATAAAACTACTCGTATTTTATTCATTTTCGATGCTTCTCAAAGTATGTATGCCAAATGGCAGAGCGACCGCAAAATTACGATTGCACAAAAACTCCTCTCTAACCTTCTCGATAGCATTAAAAATGTTCCTTTTCTCGAAATTGGATTAAGGGTATATGGCCATCAAAAGGATTTCCCACCTCAGGATTGCGACGACTCAAAATTAGAAGTGCCTATTGGACTTAATAATACTACCAAAATTCGTCATGTCCTTAAAGCCTTAATCCCCAGAGGGACCACACCCATCGCTCGTTCACTCGAACTTGCCGCTGATGATTTCAATGCCTGCGATAACTGCAGGAATATAATTATCCTCATTACCGATGGTTTGGAAGAATGCCAGGGCGATCCCTGTGCAGTGTCGAAGATGCTGCAACAGAAAGGTATTATATTAAAGCCTTTTATCATCGGAATAGGAAAAGATTTCAAAGCTGCATTTGATTGCGTGGGGACTTATTTCGATGCTTCAAAAGAAGCTGATTTTACCAAAGCATTAAATGTGGTGATTTCTCAGGCACTCAATTCCACCACAGCTCAGGTGAATTTATTGGATGAGGATAACAATCCCACAGAAACCAATGTGAATATGACTTTCTTTGATAATTATTCAGGATTGATCAAATATAATTTCATACACACTTTTAATGGAAAAGGGCTTCCCGATACCCTTTCTATTGACCCCCTACTGAAATATGATATTGTAGTGCATACCATTCCTCCAACCGGAGTAAAAAACGTTAGTCTTACCCCAGGAAAACATACCATAATTCCGGTGAGTTGCCCTCAGGGATATCTTAAGCTGGGAGTTTTGGGTGGTGGCCTCAAAAACGTAAAGGATATCCAATGCATCGTCCGTCAGAAGGATAAAATGGAAACCATCAATGTGCAAACCTTCGATCAAATTGAGAAATACATAACCGGAAAGTACGACCTCGAAATATTAAGTCTTCCCCGTTTGAAAATAAACGATGTAGATATAAAACAAAGCTTTACCACCACGGTTGAAATCCCAATGCCGGGTATAGCTGTAATACAAAAAACAATTAATGGTTATGGGGGTTTGTTTTTAGAAAAAGACAATAAATTGGAATTGATTTATAATCTAAGGGAAAACGAACAACAGGAATCATTAATACTGCTACCCGGAAACTATAGAGTGGTTTTTCGTGCAAAGTTTGTCAATAAATCACTTTATACCATAGAAAAGAAATTTAAAGTTGAATCGGGGGCTACTGTCCGCATCAACTTATATCAATAAAACTATCAGAACATGAATATTTTCGAATACACAGAAATGAAAGATACCCGCTCGGGTTTTGGCGCAGGATTAGTTGAAGCTGCCCAAAGGAACAATAATATTGTTGCCCTGTGTGCTGACTTAACGGGTTCATTAAAAATGGACGAATTTGCCTCTCTCTTTCCTGAACGTTTTTTCCAGACAGGAATAGCTGAAGCTAATATGATAGGCCTAGCCGCGGGCATGACCATAGGAGGGAAGATTCCTTTTACAGGAACCTTTGCTAATTTTGCTACCGGAAGAGTGTATGATCAAATTCGTCAATCGGTTGCCTATTCAAATAAGAATGTAAAGATTTGTGCCTCACATGCAGGTATCACTTTAGGCGAAGATGGGGCTACGCATCAGATTATGGAAGATATTGGCTTAATGAAAATGCTTCCCAATATGGTAGTCATCAATACCTGCGATTTTAACCAAACCAAAGCCGCAACCATTGCTGTTTCAAAATATGTCGGACCTGTATATTTACGCTTCGGCAGACCTAAAGTTCCCAATTTCACTCCTGCCGATCAGGACTTTATTATTGGAAAAGCAGTTTTATTGAATCCAGGGACTGATGTTAGTATTTTTGCCACAGGTCATCTGGTTTGGAAAGCCATTGAAGCATGCCGGATGTTGGAAGAAAAAGGCATCAGTGCCGAAATTATCAATATTCATACGATTAAACCTTTGGATGTTGAAGCAGTCAAACTCTCTGTAAGCAAAACCAAATGTGTAGTTACGGCAGAAGAACATATGATGAATGGAGGATTGGGCGACAGTATTGCTCAATACTTATCATGCAATATGCCAACTCCTTTGGAAATGGTTGCTGTGAATGATAAATTTGGCGAAAGTGGAACTCCCGAACAATTACTCGAAAAATACGGCCTCGAAGCTCATCACATTGTGGATGCGGCCCTTAAAGCAATTAGCCGAAAGAAATAAATTCACAAAGCCTCCGTTGTATAAGTGCTTATTGTGTGAAACTTATACTGCCATATTCTTATTCTTGAGTTTCGTTCCACCCGAACACTAAAATGCATGAACGAATTTACCGACTCCGAATTACTTGAAAAGTTCCGCAATGCGGATACCTCGGATTATGCTTTTAATTTAATAGTTCAAAAATATCAGAAACTACTCTATTGGAACATCAGGCGCATGGTGCTTAAGCATGAAGATGCTGATGATATAACCCAAAATGTATTTATTAAAGTATGGCGAAACCTTCATCAATTCAGGGAAGATGCTTTGCTTTCTACCTGGATATACCGCATAGGAATAAATGAAACCAATTCTTTTATCAAGAAACAAAAATTAAAATATTTTGTGCGATTCAGCGATTACGAAGAACATTTGATAAATTCGTTGAAAGATGATAGCTTCTTCTCGGGCAATCAAACCGAACACATTTTGCAAAAGGCATTATTAAAACTTCCACCAAAACAAAAACAGGTATTCAATATGCGCTATTATGAAGAAATGCCCTATGAGGAAATATCTGATATACTTGGCACTTCAGTAGGTGCTTTGAAGGCATCTTATCATCTCGCTGCAAAAAAAATCGAGAAATTTATTAATGGAAATTAAACCTTTATTCAGATTAATAGTCATAATACAAAATTCAATAAAAATGAAAGCGGATAATAATTCAACCAATAAGTTTATACCTGAAGAAGAGTTCGGGTTGAATTCATTATTGAATAATAAGGATGCAAATCCTTTTGAGGTTCCTGAAAATTATTTCGAATCGCTTCCCTTGCAAATCAATAAGAGGATACATGCTCCCTCTCATGGGTTTTTCTCACAAGCTTTCGTGAAACCTGTTTACCGATTAGCTACTGCCTTTATTGCTATAGTCATCGTTTCGGGAGTAATATTTATTGTAATGCAAAACAATCAGCCTTCTTCTTATTTGGCCAACAACACTTCTATTGCAGGTGATTCAAATAAGAAATTCTTCAAATCTGATGATACTATGGCGAAACAGATAAGGGGCACAAATTATACTTTAGCTCCAATTGAAAAATATGATCTAAATAAAACTATACAGGAAAACGACATCACCATCGATGATGTTATTGATTATTTAGATGACGAAAATGCCCTTGACAATATAAATGAACTTTAAAACCAAATAAATATGAAAACTTCACAAATTACAAAGCTTATTAAATCAACTCTGTTGATCATTTTTCTTTCTTTTTCGGTCCTAAGCATGGCGCAAAAAGGAGAAAAACGCAAAGAAATCAAAGACAAAATCGAATCGCAAAAGATTGCATTCATCACTCAAAAACTATCATTGACTTCTGACGAAGCCAAGGTATTTTGGCCCATTTATAACGAGTATCAAACCAAGAAAGAAGCCATTGGAAAAGAATCGATGGAAACCAACAAAGCCTTAAGGCAAAAAGGCGTTGACGAAATGAGCAATGAAGAAGCCGAAACTTTTGTTAACAACCAAATGACGCATGCTCAAAAGATGCTAGATTTGAAAAAAGAATACCTCGCTAAATTCAAAAAAGTGATAAGCATCAAGAAAGTAGCTATTCTGCAAAAAGCAGAAAGAGAATTTCAGAGAGAATTGATGAATAAAGTAAAAGATCGCCCCCGTGGAAAAGGCAAAGGCAATGGAAACGGACCGGGAAATGGCACTGGCTATGGCGGTGGAAAAGGTCCTTGTAATGGAGCAGGATTATGTGCCGGCTATGGCGGAGGGCGTTGTGCAGGAATTGATAACGATGATGAATGATTTGATTTTACAATTAAAGGGGCTGTCTTAAAACAACAGCCCTTTTTTTTATTCTTTATAGTTTGATATACAGGCTTTAACCCCATCAATAATTCATTGTTTGACCTCCAAAATAAGTCCTAAATGAGGACTATCGACTCCTATTTTAAGACTTTCGAGTATTAATTGAGGACTAATTGGTCGGATGGAGGACTAATTAGTCTGGGAGGTATAACTAAATAGTCTTCTGGGAGGACTATTTAGTCTAACAACAAGGAGTAATTAGTCCTATAACAGGAGTATTTGGTCCTACTCCAGAGTATTTAGTATTATACATAGGACTATTTAGTCTTGTTACTATGACCAATTAGTCTGGCTGGAGGAAGCTTTAGTCCTGTGAGAGGACCCTTTAGTCTGGCAAGAGGAGTAATTCCTTGGGTTTATTCCATAAAAAAACCTCCCAAAAGGAGGTTAATTTTTTTAGTCTTTAGGGGTTTCTAATGCTTTAAAAGTTTAAAGGTTTTAAAAGCATCATTTGTTTGTACTTTTAAAAAGTACATCCCCCTTTGCGAATGATTGAAATTTTGGTTTTCGATATTTTTACCCGTCCAAATAAGCTTCCCTAGGGCATTGAACAACTCATAATTCTCGTTTCCTAAAGTATTATTAATATGAATTTTATCAATAAAAGGATTTGGATATACCTGAATTGTATTCAAAGGATTTTCATTTACACCAGTTGGATATAGTTCAATCACATTTCCGGGAGTCATATCTCTTCCGATAAAAGCGCTATAGGTTGTGGGGTATTTATAAACACGAAATATTGAATTCATGGTTTCTTCAGGTCTAACAGGGTTGTGATGTATGGAGTCGTATTGGTTTAAAGGACCTGTTTCGTCAACAGGGCTTATATATTTCCAAACAACTTCGCCTGCTGCCGTAACCTCATACAAAGCACCAAATGGACCGGCACAAATAGTAGTATTTCCATTAGGCAAACGCTGTGCACCCGATATGTCATGCGCATAAAGTGAGGTTGGAGGTGTTGCTTGATAAGTCCAAGTGAAGTTGGTTGGAGCAAAAGCCGAACCTGCAACAATTGAATATACGCCACTGCCATTTACGGGAGGAGTAATTTGGTCGACACTCGAATAGTTGCGGTTTACACCATTGTTAAAACACAATAAATCGCCAGCCCCGGGGCATCCTGGTTTAATCCATTCTACATCGTGTTGTTCGAAATAAGCTTGGTTGCTAACAGTTCCTGCTCCATAGGTTAAGGGATTTCCCCAACGATACAATAAATCGCCTCCCTTATTGTTGGCGCCTCCACTATGACTTGCAGATTGAGCCGTTGTTGTGCTATGGTCGACAATCCAAAGTTCACTGTTTCCCCTAACGCTCATCACAATTTGGTTGAGGGTAGGATTGTAATCAATAGCATTCATGTGATTCCAAAACAAAGGTTTTGTACGATGATCTCCAGCACAATCAATCAATTCGGGATGGGCACTTGGAACACCATAATTAGCCTTTGTGGAATCATGGGTCTGAATCAAATGGTCCCAAACGTGCCACTCCCAAACTACTGTGCCACCTGATGGATATGTTGGCTGAATTTCGATGATGCAGTCAGGCAAAATAAAGTTCTTTTGACCAAAATCGGGCTGTTGAAATGTTGCCGTATCAAAGCCTGCAGCTTCTATTTCAGCACGTGTCTTTTTCTCAACAACCAACATAATGATATTTCCATTCGGTAGTTTTTTAATATCGTGATGCTGCATATAGGTTGTGGTGGAATAATTCATAAACCACACTAAACTATCATTCCAAGTGTATTCTTCAATCCTGCCACCTTCTCCACCGCCTGTCCCAAGATTTCCTTGTGTCATGCATGTTCTAAGGATATTTCCGTTTTCTAATAAATAAACTGATTGTCCGGGAGGATAGGTACTTGCTGTCCATTCATGAATCTTCTGACCTTTATTATTAATCAAATACGTCATGTTGTTTTGTTTTGGGGCAAATAGGGTATAGCCGTTGAAAACCTTAGCTGTATCGTTAATGAATACCCCCATGGTTTGTATTTGTCCATAAATTTCAGTTAAGGTAAAGAACAGAAAAAATAAGCTAATTGCTGTAATTGTTTTTTTGTTTATCATAATTTGAGTCTCCTATTTAATTAATATCATTTTCTTTGTTATCTGTTGATTGTTTGCTTTGAGAATATAGAAATACATTCCACTGGCTACTTTATTTCCGCTTTCGTTTGATGCGTCCCAATTAAGAGTGTAATCACCTTTTGAGTAAGATTTATTGACAAGGGTTTTTACAAGATTGCCCGAGAAATCAAATATCTCAACACTTACTTTTTTAGGTTCCGTTATGTTAAACTCTATGGTGGTCGAATTATTAAATGGGTTAGGATAATTCTGATTTAACACATCTTCTGGTTTCAAATAGTTATTAATTTCCTCTTTTGCTGTAAGGTCTGCAGGTGTCCAATAACTGGGGGTAGAACCAGTCATAGTGCTTCCTGCTGTCAAATCCTGACCCACGAGTGCAGGATGGTCGCTGGCATATCGATAGGCTCTGAACACTCCGTTATAAGTGGGATAATTATCTGGTTTTATTTTCTTAATTCCATCTCTAGTCATAGGGTTGATATATTCCCAAACAATTGAAGTATCGGATGGAGCTACTTCAAAAAAGTGCCCGTCATTCATTGAGCAAATCAAAGTATTCCCATTTGGCAATCGCTGCCCACTTGATCCAATCGTACTATAGAATGAGGTATTATTTTTACTTGAATATCTCCAAACGACCTGTTTTGATATGTTTTTCTTTTCCTTCATTAAATTATTGTCGGGAGAATTCACAACATTATAGCCCGCATCTGGAGGATTCACATAAGCAGAAGTCACAGTTCCAGATGAATTTAAATAAGGATTTATTTCGATGATGTATGACTGTGGAGTAAGTTCAAACAAATTTTGACCATTACAGAAAACCATGAAATTCCCTGCTCCGGGCAAACCTTGTTTTATCCATTGTATGTCATGTGAACCTCCAAGTTGTTTGTGTCCATTAGTGGCTTTCTCCCAATTATCAAGAACTGAGGGAGGATCTCCTTTGTCATATTTAGCAGGGTCACCAAAGCGATATTTGAAATCTCCAAGAGTCGAAGCAGCTTTAAGAATGCTACTATCAGGATAATTTGGCACAAAGGTGTTTCCATGGTCAATAACATAAAACTCACCATGCACTGAATTAATAACGATATAATCCAAAGACTGATTATAGTCAAGTGAATTACAATGCATCCAATCGCTTTTGACAGAGTTGCCCCTAATGTTTAAATCGATCTTTCCTGGGGTATTAGCAACTACTCCATAAGTGGGCAAGCTCGAATTTATATCCTGTACAACATGATCGAAAAAGCACCATTCCCATATAACAGTTCCTTGTCTGTTAACCTCTACAATTGCATCCATTTGAGGATTGGTATAGGTATTTACAGGGTCGCAACCGGCAGCGAGACATTGCGCAGATGTCAGGTCTTTATTTGCGATATAAATAAAGGTTGAGTCACCAAGTTTAGGGTTATAAATTTTAGCAAAATCATGATGCCCATGATAATTAGTACGCGATTCGGTGTATTGCCAAACTGTATTTCCGTTCCAATCAAGTTCTTTCCATGAATTCTGATTACTTGGATTTCCACCAACGGCGTCAAGCAAAGTTCCTGATTCGGTAAAACGAGGATTTGTGCCAAGATTCCAGGTATGTATAACGTGCCCTTCCATATCAACGAGATAAGACACTCCTCTTGTGCCAAAAAGTGTGTAACCACTGTAGGTTTTTGAAGCATCCCAATACCTTGTTTCTGTGGAAACAAAAAAACTTTCCTGTGAATAGGCAATCAATGTAGCTATTACAAAGCCACATAATAAAATTGATTTTTTCATATTTGTATTATTTAAGGATTAATATTTTATGTGTTGAAGTCATATTATTTGTAGTCAAAATACAAGTGTACATTCCAACAGCAACCTTTTGAGCATTCCATTGGAAAGAATGTTCTCCTTGAGATAGTTTTCCTTCAAACAAAATAGAAAGCAATTGCCCAAGAGGACTGTAAATTTTCAGAGAAACATCAGCATTTTGTAAAAATTCGAACTTTACTGTGGTTTCTGAGGAAGCTGGATTTGGATAAACTTGCAAACTTCCTTTTTCTTCTTGTAAATTCTGCACATCTGAAGGAATAGCAGTGTACTTCCTTACCACTCTAAAGCCTATATGATACCATGGATGATTGGGATCTTGAGGTCCGCGATAATAAGAAGGGTTGCGATTTGATACTCTTGAATGTCCATCGTTCACTCCATTCGAATCGAGACCATTGTACCAGTTTCCACCACGCATTCCTCTGTATGGTTTTCCATCAGGCATGATGAATCCAGAGGTGGGACCCGTGGGATTATCATAGGGACTTGAACTGTAATAGGTTTGTCCATACCAATCGTTGATAAGTTCCCAAACATTGCCTTGCATATCGTATAACCCAAAGCCATTAGCACTATTGTCTGTTTGATAAGTGGCAGCAGTTCCAGGCCAATTATAATCGGTTTTTTGTTTCAATGTTCCATCAAAGAAACCGGCAGGAGTAGTAAAAGGATATAAGGCTACATTGGTTCCTTCATAAGGATCGCTTGAATTGGGCAAGTTCGCTGCTCTTCTATTGATTGTATCTCCGATTTCATATTTTAAATAAGGATTAGTGTGTCCTCCTCGGGCTGCCCATTCCCATTCAGCTTCTGTTGGCAAACGATAGCCATCTTTAGCAAAATCACAATCACCTGTATGCAGATTGTAGCATTCTTGAAGCCCATTTTGTAAACTTAGCCAGTTACAGAAGGCAATATCACCAAACCATAACACCCCGGTCATTGGATGATAGGCTCTGAAGTCAGCTAGTGAAAATAAACTTCCATTGTAACTGATGCTATAATAAGATGCAGACTGGTTTGTATAGCAAAGAATATTCGTGTCACCTGTTAGGTAGACAGTATTGCTTGTAACCTGTAATAAGCCATTTAATAAGTATGAATTCAAAAAGTTCAAAAACTGTTGATTGGTAGTTTCAGTCTTTGACATATAAAACGAGTCTACTTTAACGGTATGGATTGGTGACTCATCACTTGGATGACCTGGGTCAACAAAACCAAAATGGTCACCCATTGCATATTCCCCTGCAGGGATTAAAGCTTCAGAAAAATTCATATCCTGATTATCCACGCCTCCTCTAACACAAAGTACGTTTTCTTTTCTTGTTTTATCATTATAGGAAACAATGCCGTAATCAACATTTAAATCCCATGCCTTTGTGGGAGTTTGCTGCAGTAGAGTGGTAGATGTCCAATAGTTACCAGAAGTAACATTTGTAAAGAATATATGATTGAATGAGGGATTGTGAATAGTCGCATCATTCAGCGATTGCAACTCTTTAATATTTGGTAACCTCCAATCAGATTTTCCTGCTAAAGTTAAATTATTTGCGTAAGTAAGAGCGTCTTCCCAAGATAAGGTATCAGGAGATTGAATTTTTTGCCATATCAAACCTGTATAGTTATCCTTAATTGTACCGTTTCCATTATCGGTAAAATGTGGTAACGAAAAACTTGTACCAAAAATATTCCTTACTGCCCTGACATGGATTTTTTTTGTTCCACCTGCACTTACTGTTTCTGATTTAGGATGTGCACCAATACCACCACCTGCATTCACCACCCAAACTTTAGTGGTATCTCCTGCTTGTTTTTCATTTGTCCACCAATATTCAGCTAAGGTTTTTGTGAAGTAAGCTGTATCTAAGGCTGGATTTGCAAGTGAGTATTTGTTTATACTAAACAACTCAATACTTGTTGGTAAACGCCAATCACTATAAGCGCCAAGAATCAAATTATTACTAAATGTAATCGCACTTTCATTTGTCATTTCTCCACCATCAACCTTTTGCCACATTAGTCCGGTGTTGTTGTCGGTTATGGTTCCATCGCCCTTATCGGTAAAGGATAGAGAATTGATAAGATAGTCCGAATCTTCTCCATGAGTTGTTGTATAGCTTGTAGTTTGCCCAGTTTCAGGAAGTTTAAATGGGAGTAATTTTTGAGCTTTTATGCCAGAGAAACATATTCCCAGGAAAAGAAGAATGCTGATTTTTTTACACATAATTCTAAGATTTTATTTTATACAAATTATTTTTATACTTTTAGATTCCTTACCAATTGAAAGCTTGCAATAATATATTCCACTGCTTAATGACAATTTATTTGCATCTAAATTTATGGAATGTTTTCCGACATGCTGTTCTTTATCTAATAATGTAGCTTTTTCTCTTCCAAAGATATCGAAAACTTTAATCGTCACATTATTTTTTGAGGGGATTTCATATTTTATTGTTGTTTCATTATTAAAAGGATTGGGATAATTTTGTTCTAATTTTAATGTTGAAGGAGTTGCTATTTCTATTCCTGTAGAGGTTGAGAATATTGTATAAGTAGCACCCATCTCTTGATTACTGTGACCTCCGGTTTCCTCATTTGGAAGATAGGTCTTTATATAATCTACCTTAACACTCGTATCAGTAACTGTAACCAATAGATAACCTCGTCCGGGCAATAATACACCATCAACATAACCGTATAATGCTGCTGATATATTCGTAATGTTTTTATTTGATGGTTGAGGAACTTCCTGATATACTATCCCATCTTTATCCTGTTTCCCATAAAAATGATCGTGACCATGGAAGAAAACATTCACGTTATTTTCTCTCATCAGTGTGTGAATGGGCTTTTGCCAACCTAGTCTACTAAAATCAAAACCCCAGATAGAATCTGCATTATTTCCTCCCATTTCAAAGAAATCTGCATATTCAGAGCCCCCACGTGCATCGTTTCCTTTGCCTCCAACCAGATTGTGGCAAAAAACAAATTTAAACTTAGCCTGACTGTTTGTCAATACATTTTTAAACCAATTATATTGCGCCAAACCTAAGGTCCAGCCCCAATCAGGTTTAGTGATTGTATACCAAAATGGATCCAGAACAACAAAAAGGGCATTGCCCCATTCCCATGCGTAATAGTTTTGACGAAGCCCAACGAAATTTTCAGGAATGCTGTCCCCAGTATAGAAGGTGCTCGGTAGAGGATTTGCATAGAATGTTTTACGTATTTTTGAAGCCATCACAGGCAAACATGTGTCTGTATTATTTAATCGCCATCCTAACTCTCCTTCATGATTACCCAAAACTAAATATAGCGGGACAGAATGACAGATAGCTCCAAATAAAGGTCGGTACAACTTATGACGATTGCTTATTTCAGTTTGATTAATTACAGGTAGTTTTTCCGACATGAAAATATCACCCAAATCAATTAGAAAGTCAGGGTTTTTAGATAAAATATTTTGAAGGGTTAAGGTATATGAAGAAAGTAGTGAGTTGGTATCAAGGTGAGGGTCGGCTTCAATAGCAAAAGTAAAGGTATTTCCAGATGTTCTTGCGGTTCTAAAAGTATGCTCTGTTCCAGCAAGAAATGCAGAGGTAGAATCACTTGCCCTATAACGAGTACGGTAATAATATTTCTTATTAGACTGAAGATTTGCAAAATCAACCATAAGTGCTGAATTCGTATCAGCGTTATAGGTGGGAGTATTTGCAGTATAAGTTCCTGAAGTTAATCCATATTCCCAATACACTTCAGTTGACTGATCAAACAAAATGCTCATGGTAATAGAGTTGTTGCTTGGTCTGCTTAATATTTCATTAAAGGTTTGGCTGATTGCAAGCTTGCTAATAAGGGTAATTGTGAAAATGATTAGGAAGTTAATTTTGCTAAATTTCATGGATTGATTTATGGTGTTATTTTTAAAGACTAAGAATAAAGGATTAGATTAATTTTATCGGTTTATAATGACTTTTCTATTCATTTCAAATTTTGCGGTTTTTATATTTAAGAAATATATTCCATTAGGAATGTGGGTCAAATCAATGTCATTAGAATTAGTTTTCAATACAGTTTGACCAATCATGTCAAGTAAGATATTCGTAGAATGATTTACTCCTTCAGGCAATTCTATCTTCACAAAATATTTTGCTGGATTTGGATACACTTTAATAAAAGGATCGGATTTTAATGTATTTATATCAGTAGAGACGCAATTACCAATGGTATAGCTAAATGCAACTTCTCCATTATGATGAAGGCCGCTGAGTGTGTCAGCAGGTAAATACACGCGTACGAAATCTACCTTAACACATGCAGGAGAAACTGTTACCCTAAGATGACCCGAACCTCCAATAGTATCGGTAGCATAAGCGTCAGCATTTGCTAACATCCCTATCTCATAAGTCGAATCACTGGGCATGGGACATTCCTGATACACGATACTATCCAACACTTCATGTGAAAAAAGATGGTCGTGACCATGAAATAAAATATTTACTTTGTTGTCTTTCATGAGTTGATGAATAGGTTTATCCCAGCCTGGACGGTTAGTCGTAAAACTATAATTTGTACCATTTGCCTCATATCCACCCCATTCATAAAAGGGAGCATCTAATACACCTCCTCTTCCCTGACCCCTGAGCTGATGAATAAAAACAAATTTATATTTAGCGGAACTTCCTTCTAGGGTATTCTTAAACCAGGAATATTGCGGCAGACCTAAAGACCAGTTCCAACTTTTGGGTTTTACGGAAGTATCGCATTGATCGCGATAAGCATCGAGTACAACAAATAATGCATCTCCCCATGTCCATGCATAATAGTTTTCGGGATTGCCAATTCCGTAAGGTTCTACATCAGTATTACCGGAATAAAAAGCATTAGGATAAGGATTTGGATAATAAAATTTTCGCGATAAGGTTCCCCATATTGCCAAATTATTGGGAGGCGTTTGAGCATAATAATAATCAAATTCACCTTCATGATTTCCCAGACAAACATAAAACGGAACCGAATGACAGATACTTCCAAGATAAGGCAAATAATCCTTATGAAGTGAATCTACCTGAGCTGCAGTAATGGTAAATGGATTGTGATCATCACCAAAAATATCACCTAAACTCAACATAAAATCAGGTTTATCCTGAGCCTGATTATTCAAACATAGCTGATAAATGCTTTTTACACCCTTTTTGTCATACAAATGCTCATCTGCTTCTAAGGTAAAAGTGAATGTACTTCCGGAACTACGCTGTGTGTGGAAGGAATGCATGCTGCCTGAAAGAAAAGCTCCTGAGCTAGTTGAACGATATCTTGTTCTATAATAATACTTGGTATCAGGTGTCAGATTTGTTAAATCAATTTCATCGGGGGTGTTAACAATGTTGCTAATTTGAGTTGTTGAATTAGTATATACTCCCGCTACCGTGCCATATTCAACATATATGTTTACATTTTGATTAAATAAGATGCTTACCGTGATGGAATTATTAGTTGGCCTACCCAATATTTCGGTAAATGTTTGTGCTGCTGCATTTATAGTTAATAATAAAAAAGCGGCTAAGGCCGTAAAGTTGTTTTTAAGTGTTGAATAATACTTAATTGTCATTTTTCTTTTCTTTTGTTTGAATTTTCAGGTTTAAAATAATCCCTGATTTCTTTTACCAATCTTTCGAATTTTTCCATTTGCTCAGGGGTGCAAATGGTTTTAAGTGCTTTTGCTTGTTCGAATCGAAGCATTTCCATCTGAAATTCTTTTTCGGCAACCTTTTGAGCAAGGTCCACTATTAATGCTTCATGATTTTTGCTGCTATACATCAATTGATTCATTGAATCTCTTGCTGAGCGCACAGCTTCAGAGATTATGTTTTCTTTCTGAAAATATAAGTTTCTTAGTTTTGTGACTTGTATAAATTGGTTTTCATTCAGGTTTAACTCTTTCTTAAGTACTCCTGAAACATCTCCTCTTTCAATTTTCTTGCAATTTTCTGGTGGATGGGATTGGGAACAATTTTTCCACAAAAACGCACCTAAGGAAAGCAAATTAAGAGCAATCAATAGGATGATAATGCGTATTAACAGTTTTTTTTGAGTGAATAGGTCCATGATTTATTTGTTTAATGAAACAGGATTAATCAAAAAGTCTTTCGAAATCATTTGCAAATCTCTTTGGTGTGAGGAAGAAGCAGGGGAATTGTGGATTAAGATATTCAATATAAAACTCAGGTTGAACAAGATAATTAATATGGTAACAACAAACATATTCAAAGATAAGCGTGATAAAGAATGAAGTTTCGATTTATTAATTCTGTTGATTAATGACTGTTCCCATTCTGCTGAAATCTCAATGTCTTTAAGGGTTTCAAACTCTAGGAGGCTTTGTGTTACTTCAATATGTAAGGCTAATTCTTTCATTATTCTTATTTGTTAGACGACAAGTATTTTGATTTCTGGCGGTATTGCTTGATTATTTTTTCAAAATCAATTCTAATGCCTTGCTCACTTTCTTTTTTGCACGGTATATCAATGATTCAACGGCAAGGGTGCTTGTTTTCATAATCTCTGCTATTTCTTTATTACCATAGCCTTCAATTTTGCTTAGGGTATATGCAATCCTTTGGTTTTCGGCTAATGTGTTTAAAGCCTGCATCACTTCTTTCATTTTATCTTTTTCATTTATTCTTTCATCGGGCATGTGGCCTCCCGATATCCAATTTGCAAATTCATCAAGATGAAGATGTTTGCCAATTGATTCAAAACGTTTTTTGCGATTACGGCGTTTAATTTCATCCATACTTTTACTTACTGCAATGCGATATATCCATGTCGAAAGCTTTGCATCTCCTTTAAAATGTCTAATCGATTGATATATTTCAATAAATACTTCTTGTGAAATATCTTCAGCATCTTGCTTGTCGAGAAAAAAACGGTAACAAGTATTGGTAACCTTGCTTGCGTATATAGATACCAACTCAGTAAAGGCAGTTTTATCCCCAGCTTTGAGTCGTTTTAATAATTCGGTATCTTCCATCACAAATAATACACATAAATTAGATTTTACCCTGATTTAGGCCTTTAAAAGGAAGCAAAATTAATATAAGTGCATGTTTCCTAATAAGGTTTAAAAAATAATTTTTGCTGATTAAGATAGATGTTTTACAGCAATTGCGTCAAACGGAAGCACAATTTTTGGTTGTTCCTGTAATAATTTGCTCCTTGTCACCTAAATCCTTTTAAGTAGACATTCATGATATTTCAGATAGTTAGAACATCATAGTTGCTTGGTCCTTTTTTATATAGTTTCAAAATAAGCAACAATAAAAAATCTTTAGCCCTAAATGTTTTAAATAACCAAAAAGAATTTATACTTTTGCCGACAATAAGAATTTAACCAAATAATTGGTTTTAAGCTACAAACAGAATTAATTAAGATTAAAATGGAACAATCAAAAAATTTCAAAACATGTGATGGCAACTATGCGGCCGCATACATTGCCTATATGTTTAGTGAAGTGGCAGCAATCTACCCTATCACTCCCTCCTCTACCATGGCAGAATACGTTGACGAATGGGCAGCCCATGGCGTAAAAAACATTTTCAACGAAACCGTAAAAGTAGCCGAAATGCAATCAGAAGGTGGAGCCTCTGGTGCTGTGCATGGCTCTTTGCAATCCGGTGCTCTTACATCAACTTACACAGCTTCTCAGGGTTTGTTGTTGATGATTCCGAATATGTATAAAATTGCCGGTGAATTATTACCCGGAGTATTTCATGTTTCAGCAAGAAGCTTAGCTGCTCAGGCGCTGTCTATTTTTGGAGATCATAGCGATGTTATGAGTACACGTCAAACTGGTTTTGCTATGTTGGCTACCGGTAGCGTTCAAGAAATTATGGACATAGCAGGTATAGCTCACTTAGCTGCTATTAAATCAAGAGTGCCATTTATGCACTTCTTCGATGGTTTTAGGACATCTCATGAAATTCAGAAAGTAGAAGCTCCTACTACTGAGCAAATGGCAACACTTATCGATTACAAGGCTCTTCAAGAATTCCGCGACAGAGCACTTAACCCTGAACATCCTGTTACTCGTGGTACTGCTCAGAATCCTGATATCTATTTCCAATCACGCGAAGCTGCCAACAGTTTTTATGATTCATTACCAGATGTTGTTGAAGACTATATGCAACAACTGAAAAAAATTACCGGTCGTGAATATCATCCATTTACCTATTACGGAGCAAAAGATGCCGAAAATGTTATAGTGGCTATGGGCTCAATCACCGAAACTCTTAAGGAATTGGTTGATTATTTAGCTAAACAGGGTGAAAAACTTGGTATCATCAGTGTTCACTTATATCGTCCATTCTCAGAAAAATATTTCTTTAATGTAATGCCTAAAAGCGTTAAGAAAATATGTGTATTAGATCGTACTAAAGAACCAGGTGCCAATGGCGAACCACTTTATTTAGACATTAAAGACCTTTTCTACGGAAAAGAAAATATGCCTATGATTATTGGAGGACGTTATGGTTTAAGTTCAAAAGATACCACTCCTGCTCAAATGCTTTCGGTTTATAACAATCTGATTGCAAAAGAACCAAGAAATCGTTTCACTATCGGGATTAATGATGATATAACTCATCTTTCATTGCCTTTATTACCAGAAATCATTGTTAATCCTGAAGGAACCATTGAAGGTAAATTCTTTGGATTAGGTGCTGATGGTACTGTTGGTGCAAATAAAAACTCAATAAAAATTATTGGTGATACTACTGATAAATATTGTCAAGCTTATTTTGCTTATGACTCAAAAAAATCGGGTGGTATTACTGTTTCTCACCTTCGTTTTGGTGATCATCCAATTCGTTCACCCTATTTAGTTAACACTCCTGACTTTGTTGCCTGCCATGTTCCATCTTATTTAGATAAATATGACATGCTTAAAGGATTGAAAAAAGGAGGCTCTTTCCTTTTCAATAGTATTTGGGATGCGGAAGAAACAAAACTCAGGCTTCCCGATAGCTTCAAGAAGTATTTGGCAGTAAACGAAATTAAGTTTTATATCATAAACGCTACCGCAATAGCTGATGAAATTGGTTTGGGCAACCGCACCAACACCATAATGCAGGCTGCTTTCTTTAAAGTTTCGAATGTTATTTCATACGAACTTGCCGTTACAGAAATGAAGAAAGCCATCTACAAATCTTACGGTAATAAGGGTGAAGAAATTGTTACCATGAACAATGCTGCTGTTGATCGTGGGGGTGATGTTATTGAAGTTGCTGTTCCTGCAGAATGGAAAAACATTGTTGTGAAAGAACATGTTGATACCCGCAATATTCCTGATTTCATCAAGAATGTTATGGAACCTATCAATGCACAAAAGGGAGATGATTTACCCGTAAGCGCATTCCTTGGTCGTGAAGATGGTACTTTCCCTGCCGGAACAACTGAATATGAAAAAAGAGGTATTGCTGTGAATGTCCCTGAATGGGTTCCTGAAACGTGTATTCAATGTAATCAGTGTGCTTATGTTTGCCCTCACGCTGCTATTCGTCCTTTCTTATTAAATGATACTGAATTAAAGAATGCTCCTGAAAACACCGTAGTGGTTAAAGCCACAGGTAAAGATGTTGATGGTTTGCAGTTCCGCATACAGGTGAGTACATTAGATTGCACTGGTTGTGGTAATTGTGCAGATGTATGTCCTTCGAAAGTGAAATCTTTAGTTATGAAACCACTTGGCAGTCAGGAGGCTGAAATTGGTCGCTGGGATTATCTTGCTAATAAAGTAACTTACAAAGACGACACCCTTGATAAGTTTAAAACTTTCAAGAACAGTCAATTTGCTCAACCTTTATTTGAGTTTTCAGGTGCTTGCGCTGGTTGTGGAGAAACTCCTTATATTAAACTCATTACTCAGCTTTATGGCGAACGTATGATGGTAGCCAACGCTACTGGTTGTTCATCTATTTATGGAGGTTCGGCTCCATCTACTCCTTACAGAGCTAATCTAAGAAACGGTCATGGTCCAGCATGGGCTAATTCATTATTTGAAGATAATGCTGAATATGGATATGGAATGTCATTGGGTATTGATAAAATGAGACAACGTCTTTCGCGTTTGATGGAAGTTGCAATGGCTAAAGGTGTTGCTGCTGATGTTAAAGAAGCTTTTGAAAACTGGATTTCCAGTATGAAGAACTCTGACGCTTCGGTGAAAGCATCGAAAGTGGTTGTTGATTTGCTTGAAAAATCAAAAGAAAGTTATGCTAAAGAAATTCTCGATTTGAAACAATATCTTGTTAAGAAATCGGTATGGATTTTTGGTGGTGATGGTTGGGCTTATGATATTGGTTACGGTGGTTTAGATCATGTTTTAGCCAGTGGCGAAGATGTGAATGTGCTTGTTCTCGACACCGAAGTCTATTCTAATACGGGTGGTCAGTCATCAAAAGCAACTCCAGTGGGTGCTGTTGCTAAATTTGCTGCTTCAGGAAAAAGAATTCGCAAGAAAGATTTAGGTATGATGGCTATTTCTTATGGTTATGTATATGTTGCTCAGGTGGCTATGGGAGCCAATATGGGTCAATACTTCAGAGTATTGAAAGAAGCAGAAGCTTTCCCGGGGCCTTCAATTATTATTGCTTATGCACCTTGTATTAATCATGGTTTAAGAGCAGGAATGGGTAAAACTCAGGATGAGTCGGCACGTGCTGTTGAATCAGGTTATTGGCATTTATATCGTTATAACCCTTCTTTAGCTGACGAAGGTAAAAATCCATTTATTCTCGATTCGAAAGAACCTAAATGGGAAGAATTCCAGAATTTCCTTAACAGTGAAGTTCGCTACACTTCTTTGAAAAAATCTTTCCCTAAAGAAGCTGCCGAACTATTTAAAGCTGCCGAAGAAAATGCTAAATGGCGTTACGATGGTTATCGCAGACAAGCAAATATGGACTATACGAAATAACGTCTGTAACTAATACTAAAACTATTATATAAATCCGGCACTCCTCAATCTCCAAAAAACAAACCTTGAAGTTTAATTTTGCTGAATGAAGATTGCCGGTTTTTGAATTTTTATAGACATCCCTAATAAACAATACAAATCAAATAATGTTACTTATTATATTAAACAAACAATATCATGGCTAATCTAACTATACAATACATGGGGTTACAATTAAAAAACCCTATCATCGTTGGTGCAAACAATTTGGTTGTTGACATTAACAATCTTAAAAAAATGGAAGCAGCAGGTGCAGCTGCCATAGTTTATAAGTCGATTTTCGAGGAACAAATTCAACTCGAAAACCTCGAAATGCACCAAACAATGACCGAATTTGAAGAACGCAATGCCGAAATGACTTCTTTGTTCCCTGATATTACCCATGCAGGTCCTGAGGAGTTTCTGATGAATCTTCGTTTGGCAAAACAAGCTGTTACTATACCGCTTATTGCCAGTTTGAATGCAGTTTATGAAGATACTTGGGTTGAATATGCCAAAAAAATTGAAGAAACAGGTGTTGATGCTATTGAGCTTAATTTTTATGCAGTGCCTGTGAAGTTCGACCTTTGCGGTAAAACTATCGAAGATGCTCAGGTTGAAATACTGAAAGCCGTTAAAGCTGCCGTTAAGATACCCGTTAGTGTTAAATTGAGTTATTTCTATTCAAATCCTTTGCGTTTTATTGCAAAAATGGATGAAGCAGGTGCCGACGCTGTGGTTGCTTTTAATCGTTTTTTCCAACACGATATCGACATTAACACCGAAACCCAGGTTTTCCCTTACACAGTAAGCAATGTTGAAGATAATCGCATTACGATGCGCTTTGCAGGTTTATTACATGGAAACATTAAGGCCAACATTTGTGCTAATACCGGAATTTTTGAAGGTAGCGACGTAATCAAAATGTTACTTGCCGGAGCCGATTGTGTTCAGGTGGCCAGCACTATTTATAAAAACCAAATCGGACATGTGGCTAAAATGCTCACCGATATTGAAGCATGGATGGCCGAAAAGAAATATGATTCGATTAGCGACTTCAAAGGAAAACTTTCGAAAAAGAACATCAAAGATAAATTTGCTTATAAAAGAGCTCAATATATTGATATTCTGATGAAATCAGACGATATCTTTAAATTGTATCCTACAATCTAAAGCGAGTTTAAACCTATTTAAAAAAGACCCTCATGTACGAGGGTCTTTTTTTTATTCTGATAATTCCTCACGCAAACTGATATTATTTAGTTTGCGAAATTTCAGCCAAAAATTACTGATTTAAAGTAATATAATACTGAAGGGGCCTGTCCAAATCCCGTTGATTTTGGGGTGTTTACTATTAATCCAACGGGTATAGCACTGCAAATGAAATGCTGCATTATCACTGCCAAAGCCCTTTATAAACTTTGCTTTGGTATCCCTAAATTTGCTTGTTCCATCTTCGGGATTATTGATAGGAGTGCGTTTAATCTTATTGCTAGCCTCATCTATTTGTGGTAAATCCAAACGAAAAGCCACCTCTACTCCGTTGGCATTTTTGGGTAAAGCAGAACGCGATTTCGAGTTTGAAGGACGGCAAGAAAATTTTGCTACTCCATCACCCAAGGGTACGATTGTTGCATAACAATTTTCGGTAATGGGGGTCGAAGGGTGACTGTAGGCTTTGTGTGCACCAGTTTTTCGGTTCAGCGTCAAACGGTCGGTGTCGGTCCATTTACTAAGAGGGATGTCGTTATAAATTTTTGACAGCAAAGCTTTGAGGAGATTTTCTTTAGTGGTAAGATTAGTTTTTACGTTGGTGGTGCTTTTTCCTGTTTTATCGGTCCACAGTTCAAAATAATACTGATAGCTGCCTTCTGTTGAACTGTTCCCATACAAGGCGGCTAAGGCTCTGCAATTGCCTGTGGTGATACGAAGTCGGCTTGCGTTGTCGATTAAATAGGCTATAACTATCATGAAGTAGACAGATAAAGCCATTCTTTTGGTTGGATAAACTGATCGGTTCATTTTGTTACTATTAATTAGGTTTTATTTTGAATTTTAATGCTTGATGATATTTTGCTTTAAGATTATTAAATCATAATAAAATGTTGGGTTGAAATAAAATTTATCGGTAGCCGAATAATAAAATCTCGAACCGACAGTTTTTGAGTTGAATTTCAATACAATATAATTCAGATATACAGTTTTATAATTGAATTTCAGGTTGAAATAATCTTGTACAATGAAATATAAATTGTGTACGAGAAAACAGAAAGCCTGCTTGAGAGAATTAAAATCTTGTACGACAAAAAAGAATGCTTGCTTGAAGAAATTAAAATCTTGCTTTGAGGAACTAAAATTGTGTACGAAAAAACAGTATGCTTGCTTTAGAGAATTAAAATCTTGTACGAGAAACTTTAAAGCTTTAACGAGAAACTTTAAAGCTCTCACTAAAGAAAATAAACCTTGTGTGGAAAATTGTAAATACGAAGTCAGAAAGTAAAAAGCTCTGATATAAATGTTTGATATGCTTATAATATCATAGCGTTTACAAGTTTTAAACTTATATGACATAAGCAACCCAAGTGGATGAAAATGGTTTTCCCACTCAACTGAAACCATGGGTTCAGAAGATAAAAAAATATTTTGACCCTCTCTTAACATAGTAATTCTACTTAAACAAAACCTAGCACAATAATACGAAATATCAGGGCCTCAGGCAAGAATTATTTTGTTAAACGAATTATTTGACAGAAATTCAGCGAGAAAGATTTGTTAAATGAAATTAAAAATAGTTTAGCTTAATGAAATTCAGGCAAGTAAAAAGGTGTTCTAAGGGAGAATTAAACCTTAAAAACATCGGAAACACGAAGAAATTATAAACCCAAACGCAATTATCTTAGTTTCTTCTTTGCAACTAATTGTTCCAATTTTTTAAACCAAGCGTAACCATATTTAAGAATAAGAGGTTCACGCAAAAACTGATATACTGGCATTTGTTGCTGTTGCCCAAAACTAAAAGCAGGGCTGCAAATATTCCATCGATGAAAGTGCAAGGTTTCGATGGGCCCCGATTTGCTAACACGTATGGGATATAAATAACACGAAATGGGTTTGCGGAAATCGATTTCCCCTTCAAGATGGGCTTTTTCAATAGCACAGGCGGCAACGCCATCATTGTAAAAAACAAACGCACAATCCCTGTCCTTAATGAGAGGAGTGACAAAATTGCCAAAAGAATCATAGTCGAAAACTCCAAACTCCTCAACAACCTTTAAGCCTTCAGGCGTCATAAAAGGCTTGATGAGATCCAAATCATCTTCAATAATCCCAATTTCCTCCACCTTTAAAGGCGCACCAGCATCCCCTTCGATACAACAGGCCCCTTTACATTCGGCAAGATTACACATAAAACGAGCTTTAATTAGCTCATCAGAAACCACTACATTGTCAACCATTATCATAATGCAAAAGTATTAAAATTAGGCAAGAAAGCGTATAGATTTACAAATTTCAGTCATAATCTTTCAGCCAGCCCTATATTAAAGAGAATCACATCATATAAGCCACTATCTGATGTTAAGTATATTAATAATAGCTTTTAAGCTGTATGATACAACCCTATATGCAAGCTTTTCGGTCGCTGCGAATTTAAGTTAAACCAAATTCCGAATGCCGGCTTTTAACTTTTAAGATAGCTTCGGTAGCAGAGGATTTCTTTTTAAATACGACAAAAAGATGTCCATCAACCAAAATTTTGGGCTGAATACTCAAACGAAACACTTCCTTATAGACCAATTTCTGATGTTTACTTTTTGCTTTTAAGATATTCCTCACATAGGTAATGCTGTTGAAAAGTAAAATAAAAGGATAGAAAATTGGCATCATCAGCAGAGATGTAGTTTTAATGCGGGTGAAAACGATTTTTTCGATATCAAAGCCGTTGAGTTTAGCCAATAATCGGAGTTTCATAATACCAATCAGAAAAACATGTCCGTAGTAGGGCACAGTCCCCGAATCATTAGCGCTCATCCAAACCGAATCCATTTCGTTTGGGGGCATAGTACGGTTAAATCTTTCCATTTCGCCAATCATATAGCTAAACTTCGCACGCAAATTCGAATAATTGGGAGTAGTAATAATGAGAGAACCACCCACTTTCAATACTCTGTTAAACTCATTAAAAGCAATATCTTGATTTGGGAAATGCTCAATACCTTCCTGACAAATCAACCAATCGGCCACTGCATTGTCTAAAGGAATTCCCTGCATAACATCTGCCCTCACACATTTGGGTTCGCTTAGAGTGAAATACTCGGTAAATAAATCGAAAGGGAGTACATTTCCGCCTAAATCTCTAACAATAGCCGAAGTTACGCCATTGCCGGCAGGAATGTCAACAATGGATTTTCCTCTGATATCATTGGCGTGAGCCAAAAGAAATTTCTTCAAATGATACTTAATGCTTTTTTTGTTTTGGGTATAATCCATAGTGCCTAATTGGAGTGTGAAGCAATCAAATCTTTGACCAAAGCAGGCAAACCAATTCCCGCTTTTTGCTTTATTATAGTGAGATTTTTCACTTGAGGCACATAAAGCGCAGCATCTGGATCTATTAAATATTTGGGGATAAAAGGAGCAGCATAATGCAGTAAACCCGCTGCGGGATATACATTTAAAGATGTGCCTATCACCATCAGAACATCGGCTTTACTCGCCATTTCAGAGGCCAGCACAATATTAGGGACAGCTTCACCAAACCAAACAATATGAGGGCGAAGCTGTGAGCCTTTTTCACAAGTATCCCCCCACTTTAGTTCCCACCCTTCAATATTATAAATTAGGGAATCATCAATAGTGCTTCTCGATTTGGTCAACTCACCATGTAAATGAAGAATCTTTTTCGACCCAGCCCTTTCGTGCAAATTATCAACGTTTTGAGTTACGATTTGCACATCAAAGTATTTCTCTAATTCAGCCAGCGCAAAGTGAGCAGCATTGGGTTGAACTTCATGCAATTGCTTCCTTCTTTGGTTATAAAATTCCAATACTAAATGGGGATTTTTTTTCCATGCTTCAAAAGTGGCAACATCTTCTACGGCATGTTTCTCCCACAATCCGCCACTGTCGCGAAAAGTACTGATCCCGCTTTCGGCACTAATGCCGGCTCCTGTTAATACAACGATTTTTTTCATATGTTTCAAATTCAAAATAAAAGTAATAAAAAAAGCCGCTTCTCAAACAAAAGCGGCTTTTTTTCAAAAAATAAAATGATTATTTAGCAGCATTCATTTTGTCTAAAACATCCATAACTTCTCTAACAGCAGTAGCAGATGCGTTAACTAGTTCCATTTCTTCCTTATTCAATTTGAGTTCAATAATTTCCTCAACACCTTTTTTGCCAAGCTTAACAGGAGCACCTAGATAAATATCTTTTAAGCCATATTCACCCTGAAGCCAAACACAACATGGGAAAATACGTTTCTGATCTCTGATGATGGCTTCCACCATCTGAGCAGCAGCAACACCTGGAGCATACCAAGCGGAAGTACCCAAAAGATTAACGATTTCTGTTCCACCTTTTTTGGTTCTGTCAACAATAGCTTCGAGTTTATCTTTTTCAATTAACTCAGTAACAGGAATTCCACTAACGGTTGTGTAACGTGGCAAAGGAACCATAGTGTCACCATGACCACCCATTAAAATAGCTTTAATGTCTTTAGGAGAGCAATTTAAAGCTTCAGCAAGAAAAGCGCTATATCTGGCAGTATCAAGAATTCCAGCCATACCAAAAACTTTACTTGAATCCATTTTAGCGGTTAGATATGCACAATAAGTCATAACATCCAAAGGATTGGAAACTACAATAATAATAGCATTTGGAGAATATTTAATGATATTCTCAGTAGAGGTTTTAACGATATCAGCGTTGATAGAAATTAAATCGTCACGCGACATACCAGGTTTTCTTGGAATACCTGCAGTTAAAACAACGATATCAGAATTAGCAGTTTTTGAATAATCGTTGGTCGATCCTGTAATTCTTGTGTCGAAGAGTTTAATATTAGACATTTGCCACATGTCAAGAGCCTTACCCTCGGCAAGATTTTCTTTAACGTCAAGAAGAACTACTTCATTAACGATGTCTTTGTGTGCAATGGCTTCGGCACAAGTTGCACCAACTAAGCCAGCACCTACTACGGTTACTTTCATATTAATATATTTATTAGATTAGAGAATGATTAAATTCCAGCTTTTTCTTTAAACCACTCCATGGTGAAAGAAGAAGGTCTTTCAATTTGCATTCCTAAAGCTCTGTCCCAAAGGATAGAAGCAAGAACGCCTAAAGCTCTTGAAACACCAAACATAACAGTATAGAAAGGAGCTTCTTTAATGCCATAATGCATTAATAAAGAGCCTGAGTATGCATCAACATTAGGCCAAGGATTTTTTACTTTACCAAGAGAACCCAAAATTGGAGGTACTACTTCATATAAATCATTGATGATTTGAATAAAGCTATCTCCTTCGCAATATTTACCAGCAAATTCTCTTTGTGCTTCAAAACGAGGGTCAGTTTTTCTTAATACAGCATGTCCGTATCCAGGAATAACTCTTCCTGCAGCAATAGTTTTTTCACAGAAGTCGTGAATTTGTTGTTTACTTGGAGTTTCTGTCCCAATTTCTTTAATCATATCTTGCACCCATGCAATCACTTCTTGATTTGCATAACCATGTAATGGTCCAGCCAATCCAAGCATTCCTGCAGCATATGAATAATAAGGATTACTTAAAGCAGAAGCCACTAAATGTGTAGCATGTGCCGAAACGTTTCCACCTTCATGGTCAGCGTGAATAGTTAAGTATAATCTGAATAATTTATAAATTTCAGGACTGTCGAAACCCATCATATGAGCTAGATTCGCTGACCAATCAAGGCTTGGATCTGCAGCAATAACTTCTCCATTAAAAAAATGTTTACGATATATATATGCAGCAATTACTGGTAATTGAGCTAACAAATTCATTGCATCCTCGTAAGTTGAATCCCAATAATCTTTTTTGCCAACACCAGCATTATAAGCTTTTAGGAATTCAGACTCAGTTGCTAATGCAAGAATTGCAGCGCTAAAATCTGCCATAGGAGCGGATTCTTTAGGCATAGCATCAATTACTGCATACACATGTTTTGGAATAATAGCACGTTTTTTCCACTCTTTAGAAATCTCCTCAACATCACTCATTGTAGGAATTTCACCTAATAACATTAAATAAAATAAACCTTCAGGAAGAGGTTCATCGTTTGGAGAAAGCTTTGGAAGCTTTTCCTGAAGTTCAGGAATAGAATAGCCTCTAAATCTGATTCCTTCGTTAGAGTCAAGTTTTGAAGTTAAACAGAGCAATGCAGGAATGCCCTTCATTCCTTCTAAAGCAGATTCAATAGTAACTTTGCCTATTTCAACGTTACCATATTCTTTCAGCAGTTTTTTGAAATCAGCCGCAGCAGGAACGGCTTTTTCAACAAATTTTGTTTTTAATAATGACATTTTTTTTGTTTTAGAAATATTTATTATTTGGTTTTTGTTTCAAGAAAAAAACACTTATTGTTAATAGATTAACAATATCGAATTAATCTTTCAAATTTCGATGCTAAAATACAAATAATTTTGAAACCAAAAAATAATTTGAAATTTTATTTTTGTGTCATTTCATTATTGTTTAAACTTCTTTAGGAGGAAACTCTGTAAATAGGACATTCAGGGCTTTTTATACTTTAAAGTATGAAGTAATGTTTTTTGAATAAGTAAAGTAAATGGTATAATAAAATATGTTTTTATTCATTTTTACAATGAATTCTCATGGAGTTTTTAGCTTTTCATCAGTTTGAAAAATAAATAATCACTGGATTTAAAACATCGAATAAGAATTATCTATCATGTGTTTATTTAAAAACAAACGTTCAATATAATAATAAAAAAGCCTACTAATTTCCGAATAAGTATTCGGAAATTAGTAGGCAATTAAATTTATTCAAAGCTTATTTTAAGCGTTTAGGGCCTGCTTTAATTATTTCTTCAGGGCAACCGCTTGTAAACATTTTGAAGTTTTCAAGATAGCGAGAAGCAAGTGCGTCATATTTCATCCAATATTCTTCTTTATTACCCCATGCATTTGATGGATCAAGCACATCGTCAGGAACATTAGGACAAGTAATTGGTATATCAAATTGGAAAAGTTTGTCTTTTCTGAATTTTACGTCATTAAGTTTTCCTTCTAAAATGGCGTTAAGCATATTACGTGTATGACGAATACTTATACGTTTTCCTACGCCAAATTTACCTCCAACCCAGCCAGTGTTTACAAGCCAAACTTTGGCACCATGGTTTTCAATTTTACTTTTTAATAAATCAGCGTAAAAATAAGGATGGTGTACCATAAAAGGAGCTCCAAAGCAAGCACTGAACGCTATTTCAGGTTCAATTCCTAAGCCAAGTTCTGTTCCAGCAATTTTAGAAGTGTATCCACTAATAAAGTGATAAATAGCTTGATTCATGTCTAGTCGAGCAACAGGAGGCATTACTCCTTGTGCATCACAAGTTAAGAATATTACATTCTTAGGATGAGTTCTCACCATTTTTTCAGGAATGGCATTAGGTATGAAATCTAAGGGATATGAAGCCCTGGTATTTTCAGTAATTTGATCATCATCTAAATCAATTTTTCTTGAAGTTGGGTCGAAAACAACATTTTCTAGAATAGTGCCAAATTTTCGGGTACATTCGTAAATTTCTGGTTCGTTTTCTGCAGATAAACGGATAACTTTTGCATAGCAACCACCTTCGTAATTAAAAACGCCATCATCACTCCATGCATGCTCATCATCACCAATCAGACTTCTATTTGGATCGGCAGAAAGAGTTGTTTTTCCTGTTCCACTTAAGCCGAAAAATAATGCTACATCCCCATCTTTACCTACGTTTGCAGAACAATGCATTGACATAACATCTCTTATTGGCATTAAGAAATTCATTATGGTGAAAATAGATTTCTTAATTTCACCTGCATATTCAGTATTACCAATGATTGCGATGCGTTTTTCGAAATTTATCACGATTGCTGTTTCACTATTTGTGCCATCAACTCTAGGGTCCAATTTGAAAGAAGGAGCAGCAATTACTGTGAAATCAGGAATGTGTGTTTTATATTTTTCAAGAGTTTTGTTTGTTAAAAACATATTTCTTGCAAATAAACTTTGCCAGGCAGAATCTGTAATAATTCTGATAGGCATTTGATATTCAGGATCTGCTCCAACATAAACATCCTGAACAAATAGTTCTTCGCCTTGTAAAAATGCTTGTAAGCGTGAAAACAATGCGTCAAATTTTTCTGCGCTAAGGGGGCGATTGTTTTTCCCCCAGTCTATTTTTTCTCCAGTAGTATCTTCTTTAACAAAATACTTTTCGCTGGCGGCTCTTGCGGTCCACTTACCTGTGTGTACCAAGAGAGCTCCTCCATTTACTATCTTTGCTTCATTTCTGAAAATTGCTTCCTCGTATAGTGCAGATTCGGAAAGGTTCCAATAAACTCTATCCAAATGTACTAATCCGTGATTTTTTAAACCGAATTCGCTTTTTAAATTTGCGGCCTGTTTTTGTGCAGGTGTTTCGAATTTCAAATACTTTGACATAATTATATTAGTTAAGTTACTGACTATTTTAATTTACAACCAATCTCGAACAAGTTTTCTTTCTCCAATAAACAATTCATTGGGAGAATTAGGGTCAAGAGCCCATTTAATTCGTTCAATCCCCTGGGTAATATCCTTAATAGAACCGCAGGTGGATAAGCGAAGGTAACCTTCGAGGCCAAATTCTATCCCAGGTACCGTAATGACCCGAACTTTATCAAGTAAGAAGTATGAAAGTTTAGTTGAATCTTTTTCATAATGGCTAAAATCAACAAAGCAATAGAAGGTTCCATCGGGTTGCACTGCTCTAACTCCCTCAAAGGCATTTAATTGTTCCATCATCACTCTCGTGTTATTTTCAAGTGTCAGGCATAAGTTGTCCACACCTGACTGAATGCCGTTTATTGCACCCACTGCTGCTAATTGCAAAACAACTGAAGGGCCAGAAGTTTGATGACTTTGGATGTTGGTCATTGCTTTTATAAGTTTTCTATTAGCTACAGCCCAGCCAATTCTAAAACCTGTCATTGCATATTGTTTAGATACTCCATTAATGACAATAAGTTTAGATTCATCAATGCTTTTGTTGAGAAACTTGTAACAACTGATAGCCTTTTTACCATTAAACAAAAGCCTATGATAAATATCGTCCATGATTAGATAAATGCTTTTTTTATCGCAAAATTCAACAACTTCAGCTATAAATTGTTCTGAATACATTACACCAGATGGGTTATTAGGGCTATTTATAATAATAGCTTTTGTATAAGATCCGGTAACTCTTTCGATATCCTGAATTGTTGGATGAAAACTTCCGTCTTCAGGAATGACAGGAACAGGAACAGCCCCACAGAGCTTAACCATTTCGGGATAACTGACCCAATATGGTGCTGGGAAAACCACTTCGTCTTGTGGGTTTAAAATTGCTTGTAAAGCGACCATAATGGCCTGTTTAGCACCACTAGATGCGATTACATTTTCTGGACTGACAATGCGTTTGTACATGTCGCCGGTATAGCGAACAATTGCTTGTTTAAGTGCCGGAATCCCATCAGCTGGCGTATAGCGTACATCTCCAGAACTAAGACTTCCTGCTGCTGCAATTAGCGCATCAAGAGGTGCTTTGCTTTTGGGCTCACCAATTCCAAGATGAATAACAGGTTCTCCTTTTGCTCTGAGAATTGCTGCAGTTTCATTGAGTTTTAAAGTAACAGATTCTTGAACTGCTCTTCCAATAATACTTAGACTCATAATTTTATTTTAAAGGTTGGATTAATAAAAATATTTATTTGATATATAATTGTTGATTCGAAATTATTATTTCCCTAATTTTGGAAGCAAAAATAATAATTTTGGCAGAATCAATTAACATTATTATTTTTTCTTTGCATATTGTGCATCTAATACTGCAATTGTAGTCATATTAACAATTTCTCTAACGGTACATTCAAGTGGTACTACATGTATAGGTTTTTTCATTCCCATAAGTATAGGCCCAATAACTTCTGCTCCACCGATTTCTTGCATGATTTTATAAGCTATATTACCAGAACTCAGATTTGGGAATATGAGAGTATTTACGTTGTGATTGGCAATTTTAGAAAAAGGGAATTTTGCTTTTAATAATTCTTTGTTGAGGGCAAAATTTGCTTGAATTTCCCCATCTACCAACAAATTTGGATAATTTTGATGTAAGTATTTAGTAGCTTTTCTAACCTTTTCGGCACCCATGGTGGACTCAGAAGCCTTAACAGACCCAAAGTTAGAATAAGAAACCATTGCAATTATTGGTTCAATGTTAAATTTGCGAACTTCATCTGCTGTAAGCAATGCAGTTTTTGTTAATGTTTCCCAATCAGGCTCTAGGTTAACAGTAGTATCGGCAAAGAAATAAGGTCCTTTTTTAGTAATTACAATATACATACTTGAAACACGGCCATAAGTAGGGTCGGTGCCAATTAATTTCAAAGCAGGACTCATCACTTCTCCATACTCACTTGCTACACCGGAAACCATAGCGTCTGCTTCTCCGGTTTCTACCATCATTATCCCGAAATCATTACGATTAAAGGTTAATTCATAAGCTTCATCGTATGTAATACCTTTTCTCTGTCGTTTTTCCCAAATTAATTTGGCAAAGCGAATTCTTTTTTCTTCAATATCCTTACTTCTTGGGTCAATAATATGTGCATCCAATAAATCAATATTATTTTCTGCCAATATTTGTTTTATTTGGTCAGCATCGCCCAGCAATATTGGTTTTGCAATACCTTCCTGCAATACTTCATATGCAGCTTTAAGTATTTTTAAATTGGTTCCTTCTGCAAAGACTACTCTCTGTGGATCAGTCTTTGCTTTTTGTGTTATGGTACGAAGTAATTGATTATCGAGACCCAGTCTGGTTGAAAGTTCAAATCTGTAAGCATCCCAGTCAGTAATAGGATTTTGTGCAACACCTGAGTCCATTGCAGCTTTTGCAACAGCAGGAGCAACAGCAGTTATTAGCCTTGGATCAAGGGGTTTTGGAATAAAATAATCTCTTCCAAAAATGAGATTTTTAACATTATAGGCTTTACTTACCCCTTCTGGCACATTTTCTTTGGTAAGTTTAGCAAGGGCATAAACCGCTGCTATCTTCATTTCTTCGTTTATGCATGTTGCTCTTACATCAAGTGCTCCACGAAAGATAAATGGGAACCCTAAAACATTATTCACCTGATTAGGATAATCGGAACGTCCAGTTGCCATAAGTACATCTTCTCTTGCGTCAATAGCGTCTTCATAAGTGATTTCAGGATCAGGATTTGCCATAGCAAATACAATTGGGTTTACAGCCATTGAGCGAACCATATCTTTTGAAACAATATTCTTAGAAGATAGTCCTAAAAACACATCTGCTCCATTCATGGCTTCCGCAAGAGTATGTACATCCCTTGTCGTTGCAAACAACTCTTTATATTTATTAAGGTCAGTTCTGTCTTTACGCAATGCCCCTTTAGTATCAAGCATAATAATATTTTCAATCTTTACGCCAAGAGAAACCATTAGTTTGGTACAGGCTATTGCTGAAGCACCAGCTCCGTTCACCACAAGTTTTACTTCTTCGATTTTTTTCCCAGCTATTTCCAATGCATTAATAAGCCCAGCTGAGGAAATGATTGCGGTCCCATGCTGATCGTCATGCATTACGGGTATTTTTAATTCTTTCTTCAGCCTTTCTTCTATTTCGAAACATTCTGGAGCTTTGATGTCTTCAAGATTGATGCCACCAAAAGTAACAGCGATTTGCTTAACTGTTTCAACAAAAACATCGATGTCTCTTGTTTCTACTTCAATATCAAAAACATCAACATCCGCGAAAATTTTAAACAATAAGCCTTTCCCTTCCATAACTGGTTTCCCGGCATCTGCTCCTATATTTCCAAGACCTAGTACAGCTGTCCCATTTGAAATTACAGCTACCAAATTCCCTTTTGAAGTGTATTTATATATATCCTGAGGATTTTTTTGAATTTCAAGACATGGGTAGGCAACACCTGGAGAATAAGCCAAAGAAAGATCTCTTTGGGTTCTGTGAGGTTTAGTAGGAATTACTTCAATTTTTCCTGGGCGGCCATTATAGTGATAATTCAGTGCGTCTTCTTTAGTGATTTTTGCCATAATTATTTATATGTTGTGAACGGGTTAACAAAAGTAAGACAAAACTACAAAAAATATTTATTGATGCGATTTTTATCAAAAAAAGTTTTTCTTTTTTCTTGCTATGTAAACAGAAATTCGATACTTATGAATACAATATACAGTATTTCATATGATTAAATATTATTTTTAAAGTTTATTTCTTTGGTTTAATAAGTTGTATAATCTATAATTGTTTTTTAGTAAGAATAAAAAATCCTTTTTTAAAAGAAAAATGAATCAAATTGTAAGTAGAAAAACAAAAAACCTATCCTTTATTCTTTGAATTTTGAGTTTTAATCTAATACTTTTATAATGATAAAATCCAGTTCCTAACATTGGACTTTTTATTCTTACTTATGAACTTTCCTAATAAAGTCTTCTATTTCTTTAACACCACCTTGATAGATGAGGTAACCATTATAAGGTTCACGAGATGTGGTTTCATCATTAATAGGAGTAAGCATCATTTCTCTGACCTTTTCTGGATCATTTGTTTGACCGAGCACCCAGCCGAGTTTAATATATGCAGCTTCAGGCAGCATATTTGCGGCAGGTACTATTCCTTTCGCCATCAGGTCTCTTCCCGTATCGTATACAAACATATGCACATATCCCCAAAGAGTTTGAACTGTCATGTAAATATGCACTCCTTTTGAAGCAGCTCTTTCAATTGCAGGATAAATTGCTTTGTTTACATGCCCTAATCCAGTGCCTGCAATTATGATGCCTTTATAACCATTATCAACCAGCGAATCAATAATATCAGGTTGCATATTTGGATAATAATATACGATAGATACTTTTTCTTCGAAATAGGGTAATATGGTAACGTTCCGGTCTTTGCGACGGTGATTGTATTCGGTTTTGATAGGGACAACACCTTTGCGCGTAACAGTTGCAAGGGGTGTATCTCCAATGGTGCGGAATGTCGAACGATAGGAGGAGTGCATCTTACGAACACGTGTACCACGGTGGAGTAAGCCATATTCATCACTTGTGGGTCCAAACATACAAACCATAACTTCGGCAATGTCGCCATGTCCTGCAGCTGTAGTGGCATGCATTAGATTGAGGGCGGCATCCGAGCTGGGACGGTCAGATGAACGCTGAGAACCTACCAAGACAATTGGAACAGGAGGATTCTGCACCATATAGGTTAGTGCAGCAGCAGTATGGTGTAGGGTGTCAGTCCCATGACCAATTACAATGCCATCCACACCATTTTCAATTTCTTTGCCTATAGCAATTGCAAGCTTCTTATATTGTTCGGGGCCCATGTTTTCACTGAAAACGGCAAAAACCTTTTCCGTTGTGAGATTGCAAATATCAGCTAATTCGGGAACAGCACCATACAACTCGCCAGGAGAAAAAGCAGGGATTACTGCACCTGTGCGATAATCAAGACGGGAGGCAATAGTTCCTCCTGTGCCTATTAGTTTTACTTTAGGTAATCCAGGACGTTGAGGGAATTCCTTTTCGGGAATTTTATAATTTGCTTTTTTATATCCTGTCTCCTTCATCTCAATAATATTACGAATGTCGATGCCAACATTATAACCTGTTGGTATTTTCATTACAATATGTAGGTCATCGTCGTTTTCCGAACGAGGAAGTATTGTTCCGTTAAATACGCCACGGCTGGTATTTATCATGGCCTGCCCCCAAACTCGTACATTATATTGTTTTAGTGTTTCAAGGGCCTTGCCTTTATAGCCCTGAAAAATATCTTCGCTCATTATAGTGATGTTTTAGTTGATGGTTTATTAGGATTTTCGATGTCAGCTTTGAGTTCGGAAAAAGTAATGTTGCCGAGGGCTACAGGACGTAATTGACCAAGTATCCAATTGGTTTCATCGCTTTCATTCTTTCCCCATCGGATAGAATGGAATTTTTCTTTTAAGAAAATCAGATTAGAAAGTATTTTTTCTTTATTGTAAGGTTTGAAGTTAATGCTTGTAAGTACTGATTCGAAATCCATTTTAGGATGTTCATAAATTTCGGTTAACATCTTTCGGGCAATTTCAACATTAATTTTTTGTAGTGTAAGATATTTAAATAAAGCATAGATGATTTCATAATTAAATTCAACAGGACAATTAAATTGTCCTTCAACATGCTTAAGTGTGTGGCCAAAAAATGTTCCTACAAAGGTAGGATTAAGCTTTAGTTCGAGAATTATGCGCTTAATTACAGGGAAAAGATTTCTTTTGAGAATGTATATGTAAGTATCTTCTGGTATTTTCCATTCTTTCAGTTGGTGATAACGACTCATGACTTCATCAGGAAGACGTTTGCGAAGCTCATCAATATAATTATCTTCTAAAGGAATAGGAGCAGAGTCAGTATCTGGATACATCCTATCTGCCCCAGGTAATACTCTTTCAAAAATGGTCGCACCGTTCTCAAGTGATTTACGGGTTTCATTTGGAACACCCAGTAATGCCATTTTGCAACGTTCTTCAATAGTTTCAAGAGCGGTTTTCATGTCTTCTTCATGTCCCCAAATAACAATTTGAGCATCCTGTTCTTTTGCTTTAAGTATCGAAGCAATAATTTCAAAATCTTCTGCTTTGATGATAGGTTTGAATTGTTCAGAGTGCAATATGTTGGGTTTTTCAAGGCAAGCAATTACTTTCAGACGGTCGCTAATTTCGTTTGCAAAAATCTGATTTGGTTGGGTGAAATGAGAAAGTATTCCTTTAAAATATGGCAAATTAATGGCTATGAGTTTTTGACCTGTTTCTTTCGCAATTTTAAGGGGTTCCCAATTTAGTTCAAAAGCATCAAAGTCGAGATATTCGAAGTTTATTTTCCAATTTTCAGGAATAGGGATGAGTCCTTTAAGTCTATCCCGGATTTTCAACAATGCCCACTGACGAAACACTTCAACATGGGTAAGTTCTGGTATCCAACGTGTGTGAGCAACTCCTTTAATTTCAACTCTTGTCCCACCAGCACAACTTACATTCACATCCTGTCTGCCTGCTCCGATGCCTGTTCGCACTTTACCTGTGCTTCGGTTAAGAAAACGAATATAATTACAAGCTTCCATAACTTCATCAGGATTTTTCATATCGGGATAAGTAACAGTTTCGATTAGAGGCATTCCTAAACGGTCGGTATTGTAAATCCTAACATGGCCTATATCTGAGATCTCGCGACAAGAGTCTTCTTCAAGGCTCAGTTGAATTAAACGAATTGGTCGGTCTTTAATATAAATTTCTCCTTCTACACCAATAATTCCAGTGCGTTGAAACCCTGTTGGAATACTTCCATCTAGATATTGTTTTCGTGTAATATGCACTTCCCCAACAATATTCAGCTTAGATAACAGTGAAATTTCAATCGCATATTCCAAAGCTTCACGGTCTAAAGGGAAAGGGGGGGTGTCATCAACTTCATAAGTACAGGTGGTTTCATTCTTAAGCCTGTAGACAATATTTTTCCGAGTTTTAAACTCCATAAGAGCGGTTCCGTCATATTCTCCAAGTTCGCTGAGCGTTGGACGCATGTGGCGGATTACTTCTGCATCATATTTTGAGTGATGATGATAAATTCCAGCAGGGCAGGAGCAAAAAAGTTTGTGTTTGGTTTTTAATTGCTGATGCACTTCTAGTCCTGACATAAAACCAATGTCGTTGTAAGTTTGTTGAGTAGCATTTTTACGAGGAATATACCCAACGGCTTTTTTACTGGCCTCGTAATTTTTTCGTGGATCAAATTGAGATTTCATTCAGCAGGTCTTTAATTTTGCGTCAAAAGTAAAAAAATAAAAGGAAGCACTATAAATAAATGCTTCCTTTTGTAAATTTGATTTCAAATACCTATGAAACTTAGCTTTTTTGCATTTTGCTCCATGAGTCTTTTAAGGTAACGGTACGGTTAAATATGGGGCTATGATTGGTGCTATTATAATCTGCACAAAAATAACCAATACGTTCAAACTGGAATTTACTTCCAGAAACTGAATTTTGACCTAAATATGGTTCTGCGTAAGCTTTTATCACATTTAATGAATTAGAGTTAAGATTAATTTTGAAATCCTCTCCTTCTGCCAAATCCTCAGGATTTTCTTTAGTAAATAGGCGTTCATAAAGATTTACCTGAATTTGCTGTGCATGTTGTATTGAAACCCAGTGAATGGTTCCTTGCACTTTTCGACCATCTGGTGATGATCCCCCTTTGGTAAGTGGGTCAAGGGTGCAATGTAATTCAATGATTTCATTGGTTTCGGGGTCTTTAATCACATCGTTGCAGGTGATATAATAGGCATAACGAAGTCTCACTTCTTTCCCTGGGGCTAATCGGAAGTATTTCTTCGGAGCATCTTCCATGAAGTCTTCCCGTTCAATATATATTTCTCTTGAAAAAGGGACTTTTCGAGTTCCCATCGAAGCATCTTCAGGATTATTAATTGCATCAAGTTCTTCTGTTTGATTTTCTGGGTAATTGGTGATGATTACTTTTAAGGGGTTCATTACTGTCATTACTCTTGCAGCTTTTTTATTAAGGTCTTCACGTATGCAGTGTTCCAATAGGGCTACATCAATAATGTTATCTCGTCTTGCTACACCAATAGTTTCGGCGAAATTACGAATTGATTCAGGAGTGTATCCTGCTCTGCGCAAACCACAAATGGTAGGCATTCGTGGGTCATCCCAACCATTTACATAGTTGTTTTTAACCAATTCGAGGAGTTTGCGTTTACTCATTACGGTATAACTCAAATTCAATCTGGCGAATTCAATTTGTTGAGGAGCATAGATTTCCAATTCACGAATAAACCAATCGTAAAGAGGACGGTGTACTTCAAACTCAAGGGTACAAATTGAATGAGTGATTCTTTCTAATGAATCGCTCTGCCCATGAGCAAAATCATACATTGGATAAATGCACCATTTGTTGCCAGTACGATGATGTTCAGTGTGAATAATTCGGTAAAGAATAGGGTCGCGCATATGCATGTTTGGAGATGCCATATCAATCTTTGCTCTCAGAACATGGCTGCCTTCAGCAAATTCACCAGCACGCATACGATGAAAAAGATCCAAACTTTCTTCAATAGTACGATTTCTATAAGGGCTTTCTGTGCCTGCTTGTGTGGTAGTTCCACGAAGATTACTTATTTCTTCAGCACTTAGGTCACATATATAAGCTTTCCCTTTTTGAATTAATTGACAGGCAAACTCATATATTTGTTCAAAATAATCGGAAGCATAAAACAAGCGGTCCTCCCAGTCGAAACCCAACCAACGAACATCTTCCATGATAGAATCGACATATTCAACATCTTCTTTCACGGGATTGGTGTCGTCAAATCGGAGATTGCATTTTCCATTATACTTATTGGCTAAGCCAAAGTTTAGGCAAATAGATTTGGCGTGACCAATATGCAAATATCCATTGGGTTCAGGTGGAAAACGAGTATGCACCCTTGCATCATTTTTATTGTTTCGGATGTCGTTTTCGATGATTTCCTGAATGAAATTCAGTACCGGTTTTGGTGTTTTGTCAGTTGAAATGTCTGTATTCTCAGTCATAAAATTAATTATTTAAAATGCAAAAGTACAAAATCCTCCCTTGCATGATGCAATGCTGTGCGATAGATGATACTTATTTGCGAAATCAATTTTTCTTTATGGTGATATTTTTATCAGGACAATAAAATTTTAATAATACATTTGTTCCCATTAAACAAAGGAAAGAAATACAATTATGTCGTTAATTACAATTGAAGGAATGGAGTTTTTTTCCTATCATGGATGCTTTGCTGAAGAGCAAGTGATAGGAACACGTTTTGTGGTGGATGTTAGCATGGAAGTAAATGTGGAAGAAGCATGTTGTACTGATAATCTTCATAAAACGGTTGATTATCAAAAAGTATTTGCTTTGGTGAAACAGCAAATGGAAATTAAATCACATTTGTTAGAAAACGTTTGCTGGCGAATAACATCCTCCATAAAAAAACAATATCCCGATATCCTTCAGCTAAATGTTAAGGTATCGAAGTTGAGCCCACCCATTGGGGGGAAAGTAGAAAGGGTAAGCTTTTCGACGGTAGTTTAAGGAGGAATTTAACCACTGCGATAAAAAAAACATACATTGTAAGAAGTTTTTTATACTTTTGCAGCATCAAGGTCTCGTGGCCGAGCGGCTAGGCACCGGTCTGCAAAACCGACTACTCCGGTTCAAATCCGGACGAGACCTCTACTGAACTGTCCCGAAATTACAGGTTTTTGGTTAAGAATGTTTACTTCTTTTCCAAAAAACATATTCAGGACAGTTCTTTTAATTTAAGGCAAATGAAAAAGTATTATTTTGTTGTAGCAATATATTGTATGATATTGAGCAACCATCTGTTTGCTCAAAAAAACTTCCATAAGAATGAACGTTTTGCTACCGTAGGTTTAGGTGTTAGCGGACATAGTTGCTGGATTGTAAATCAAAATACTTATGGGGAACCAGAATTAGACTATTCGCCTAAATACGGATTAGGAATTTATGCTTCTATTGGCATGAATTTCAATTTTAACTGGGGCTTAAAGATGGAATTCACCTTTAACACCATGGGGCAAAATTATGATGGCTACAAGAGTCAGAACACCATTTATATTGATAGAAAGATCGACCTCAATTATATTCACATCCCTTTAATGCTAAAATATAGCTTTGGAAAAGAAAGCTTACGCTTTTATTTTATGGCAGGACCGGCTTTAGGAATTTTACATTCGGCAAGTCAATCGTATAAGCAAAAGACCGGCAATTCGTGGGTCGACTCTTGGACTTATTACAATCCGGAAATACATGAATTTATTGATGTCTCGAAACATGAAATTTGGAGTCGATATAAAACCTATAATATTGTTGGGATTTTGGACTTTGGAGCCGATATTTTATTGAGCCGTAATTTTTTTATTAATACAGGAATCCGTCTCCAATACACAATTAACGATATTAATGCCACCCAATTTCAGCTTCTAAACAATAAAGGGGTTTATGAGCCATCGCATAATTTTACGGGAGGCGTCGTTTTGGGAATACACCGGAAGATAAATTATTAAATACACTATTTTAAATGAATTTTATTGAAGAACTCCAATGGAGAGGCATGATACACGACATGATGCCCGGAACCGAAGAACAACTTAAAAAAGAAATGACTTCGGCTTATGTCGGCATCGACCCAACGGCTGACTCCTTGCATATTGGTCATTTGGTTTCAATTATGTTGCTAAAGCATTTTCAGCTTGCGGGGCACAAACCTATTGCTCTTGTGGGAGGGGCAACCGGCATGATAGGCGATCCTTCTGGGAAATCGGAAGAGCGCAATTTGTTGGATGAAGAAACCCTACGACACAATCAGTTGTGTATTCAAAATCAAATCGACCGCTTTTTGGATTTTAGCGAAGGGCTTCCCAATCGTGCCGAAATGACCAATAATTATGATTGGATGAAGAATTATGGTTTCCTAGGGTTTTTGCGTGATGTGGGCAAACATATTACCGTAAACTATATGATGGCTAAAGATTCAGTGAAAAAAAGGCTGGAAACAGGCATTTCTTTTACCGAATTCACCTATCAGCTGGTGCAGGGTTACGATTTTTTATGGCTTTATGAAAATAAAAATTGCAAACTTCAGATGGGTGGCTCTGATCAATGGGGTAATATTACTACTGGAACCGAATTGATTCGCAGAAAAACTGGAGGAGAAGCTTTTGCCCTTACTTGCCCCCTTATCACCAAAGCCGATGGCGGTAAGTTCGGGAAGACCGAATCGGGCAATGTTTGGCTCGATCCTGCTAAGACTTCCCCTTATCATTTCTATCAGTTTTGGCTCAATTGCTCTGACGACGATGCTGAAAAGTACATCAAAATTTTCACTTTGTTTTCGAGGGACGAGATAGAAGCCATGATTGCCGAACATCGCAACGAGCCTCATCTTCGCCTTTTGCAAAAGGCTATCGCCAAAGATGTTACCATACGTGTGCACTCTGAAAAGGAATATCAATCGGCTGTTGAGGCTTCTGAAATTCTATTCGGAAAGGGCACTTACGAAACCCTTAACAAACTTGATGAAGACACCCTGCTTTCGGTGTTCGATGGTGTTCCGCGTTTCAGCATTGCTAAAAATATTTTAGTTGAAGGTATTGATTTGGTAGACTTACTTTGTGAACACACTCAGATATTTCCTTCGAAAAGCGATGCCCGCCGCATGCTTAAAGACAATGGGGTGCAACTGAATAAAACCCGCATTTCGGAAAGCCACAAAGTCACTACTGCTGATCTCTTAAATCAGAAATACATCCTTATACAAAAAGGAAAAAAGAACTACTATCTTATTATAGTTGACTGATTAACTAATGGATAAGACCCAAATTCAAATATCCAAGTCCCAAATTCAAAGGGGTGCTCCTCGTCTGGAATATGGTGTTGGGGGTCTTTACCAAACCTGAAACGTGCTCAATACGCAATGGATAATATGACCATACAATTTATTTCATCCAAAAATTACAAGAAATGATAGCTACGAAAAAACACCTTGGGTCTTGGAATCTGTGTCTTGGAATTTGGAATTTGGATCTTGCGTCTTTATCTATTCTCCAAAGTATATAATGCTTAATAATCTATCCATAACACCCAAGCACACCGTATGAATCGCCTATCATATATGTTGTTTTTGTTTTTTGTGTTCTTTTTAGGAGCCATGCCTTTTTGGTTGATTTATGCCCTTTCGGGGATGTTCTACGCCTTGGTTTATTGGGTGTTTGGCTATCGGAAAAAGGTGGTCGTAGCCAATCTTCGCAAAGCATTTCCCGAGAAATCTTCTTCCGAAATTAAAAAAATTACCCGTCAATTTTATCATTATTTCACCGATATGCTACTCGAGGGGATTAAGGGTTTTACGATGAGTCGGGCAAACATCATTCGTCGCCACACCTTGTTGAATCCTGAGATTCTGGATGAATATTACCAAAGTGGGCAAAGTGTCATTGGGGTTACGGCTCATTATGGCAACTTCGAATGGGGAACCATGTCGGGTGGTTTGCAGGTGAAGCATAAGGCGGTTGGGTTTTATAAACCCATGTCGAATCCTTATGTTGATGCATTTATTCGTCGTTCGAGGGGAAAGCACGGGACTCTGCTCACTTCCATTTTTCAAACCCATCGCACCTTTATTAATTATCAGAACGATTGCTGCATCTATCTGATGATAGCCGACCAAAACCCTTCTAATAAAGACAAAGCAATTTGGGCCGATTTTTTAGGCATACAAACTGCCTTTCTGCATGGCCCCGAAAATTATTCCCTCAGGTTCAACTACCCTGTAATTTATATCGACATAAAACGCATTAGAAGAGGTTTCTACGAAATTGAGCTTGTCCCAATTGTTAGCGACCCCTCCAAGATGGCCCCGGGCGAAATCACTCAAGTGTTTGCCCATAATATTGAAAAACGGATTATGCAACACCCTCAGTATTGGCTGTGGTCGCACAGAAGATGGAAATATAATAAGCCCACCGAATCGTGATGATGGTTGATGTGAGCGGTTTTATCAATTTTATTCAGCTATAAATCATTGAGAATCAACTCCCGGTTTTCTGGGGTAGGCTTCTCGAACTCTATAAGCCTATCCCGAATTTCTGGGGTAGACTTCTCGAACTCTATAAGCCTATCCCGATTTTCTGGGGTAGGCTTCTCGAACTCTATTAGCCTATCCCAAATTTCCGGGGTAGGCTTCTCGAACTCTATTAGCCTATCCCAAATTTCCGGGGTAGGCTTCTCGAACTCTATAAGCCTATCCCGATTTTCTGGGGTAGGCTTCTCGAACTCTATTAGCCTATCCCAATTTTCTGGGATAGGCTTCTCCAAATACGCAAGCCTATCCCGGTTTTCCGGGTTGGGCATTTCCACCTCGCTAAAAGGCTGGCAGTAAAAAGAATTTCTTTCCTAAGAACCATCAAGCCCTTCAATCAAAAAGCCTTAATATTTAGGCACAAAAAAAGGCCTGTGTTGCAGGCCCATTTATATTTCGAATAGAGTTATTCATCAATTCCATTTATCCGCAATGGAAATAGCTATTCACCAATTGCAACATCCCTTCTTTATCGGAATGGAGTTTTTGGCGAAGGCTTTCGTCCTGATAACTTTTAAGTTTTTTAACCACTCCATCAATCATACTTTTAGTAAACACATCGTATTTTAAATAGAGTTCAGTTTGATTTTCGAGTTGTATGGCCGAATCGAAACAAGAAACCGGAAGCTTGGAAAGGCTGTCAACTTTTTCTTTATTCTTTTCTTCAAAAATATTAATATCAACATAGCGATGCTCGGCATACTCAATAGCGTCGGGCATTTCGATGCCATGACGGGCAGCTACGGTAAGGCCGGCTAACAATAAATAAATATCGGCCGAACCATCGGGGCAACGAAACTCAACCGTTTGCTTTTCCGAAAAATCAGCTTCCGAACAAATTTCTAAAGGATTAGCCTTGCAAATCATGTTTTTAGCGCTAGTCCACCCTAGAGGAACCCTCACCAAAACCGAGCGGTTGCGATCGCCCCAACAGATATTGGTAGGCGCTTCCTGATGAGGTACCAAGCGAAAATATGAGGTGGGATTGGTGTTTCCAAATGCAGTTAATGAAGGCGCAAGAGTTAAATATCCCGCTATCACCTTTTTAGCCACATTGCTCAATTTCCCGTTTTCGAGCATGACACTCTTGCCGTTTTTGGTGAGTTTGGTGTGAATATGAAAACCACTGCCTGCTTTTCCAGCCGTAATTTTGGGCGCAAATGTAAGATTCACATTATGTTTATGAGCAAGTTTGCGAAGTATCCACTTGGCAATATACAACTGATCGGCAGCGTTTTCAAGCTTAGCGGGCGTAAACTCAATTTCGTTTTGCTCATAATTCAAACCATTCATAGTGAAATTTCCTACCTCAGAATGCCCATATTTAATCTGACCCCCCGTTTGAGTGATGGCCATCATGGCTTCGGCACGAAATTCTTCCCATTTCACAAAAGGCCCCGATTCGTGATAGGCTTTTTGATCGGTAGCATTAAAAAGGGTTTCGGTCGGACTTATCAAGTAATATTCAAGTTCACCCATCACCTCAAACTCGTAACCTGTTTGCTTTTTCAACACCTCGTGGGCATTAATCAAAATGTTTTCGGGAGAAGAAGCCAAAGGCTCCCCGTCTTTATTGAAGTAAGAACACAAAATATCAACGGCAGGTATTTCTGAAAAAGGATTTAGAAAAGCGGTGCGATATTTAGGAATCACATATAAATCGCTCGAACCTGTTTCGATGTGAGAAAACAAACTCGAACCATCAACTCTTTCACCAAAAGTCAATATTTGGTCTAGATGATGCTGATTTTGTATGGCGAAATTCAAAGTTTTAAGTCGATAATCGCCTCCTACGTAACGCAGGTTAATCATTTTAATATTATTTTCGGTAACATAACGAATGATATCGTTTTTGCTAAAGTCTTCAGCCGCTTTTTGAAGAAACTGTACTATTGAGTTAGGATTGAGAGAAATGAGGTTTTTTTCCATGAGCAGAATTAATCTTAGTGAAAATCATAAATTTCGCAAAACTAATATTATTTTACTTTAGAAATGCGATTTCACTAAGGTTTATTACATTTTTAGGTATCGATAGTTTTCTTACTTTTGCAAGAAAGAAAATTTTATGGTTCATATTAGCGAAATATTATTCTTTGGTGGCTTTATTACCCTGATTACTTTATTCTTAGTGCTCGACCTTGGAGTCTTCAATAAAAACAATCACATCGTGTCATTTAAAGAATCTATTATTTGGACAAGCATTTGGGTTGTATTGTCGATAGGGTTCTATTTTATCATCAAAACCCACGGCGAACTCATACATGGCATTGCCAACAACGATTGGGATAAACTCCTCGCAGTTAAAGATAAATTTCAACATCCTATCAACTTCAGTCATTGCACAAACTTCGCCGAAGCTCTGGTCATTTATAAAAACAATCTCGCCCTCGAATACTTAACAGGATATCTGGTCGAATATTCACTCTCAATTGATAATGTTTTTGTTATGGTGCTAATATTCAGTGCCTTTGCAGTAGAAAAAAAGTACTATAAGCGAGTGTTGTTTTGGGGAATAATAGGCGCGTTAATACTAAGATTTTTATTTATCTTTTTAAGCGCAGCCCTGATTTATCAGTTTTCGTGGATACTATACATCTTCGGAGTTTTCCTAGTATTCACCGGAATAAAAATGTTTCTTAGCCGCAATAAAGAAGATAAAATTGATTCGGAACATCATCCTATAGTCAAGTTTGCATCAAGGTTTTTCAGAGTATATCCAACCTTTGTGAAAGAAAAGTTTTGGATAAAAGAAAACGGAAAGTATTTTATTACCCCTCTGTTTATAGTGCTTTTGGTAGTAGAATTCTCCGATTTGATTTTTGCAGTCGATTCAGTGCCAGCCATATTCTCCATTTCAAAAGACCCATATATTGTTTTCTTTTCAAATATATTTGCCATTATAGGCTTGCGGTCATTATTCTTCCTTGTGGTGAATATCATCAATCTTTTCCATTACCTAAAAACAGGACTTTCGGTTTTACTGATTTTTATTGGAACAAAAATGCTGATACATTCATGGTTAGAAGAAATCGGATTCACCACCGCACATTCATTGTATGTGATTTTAGGCATACTCATCACCAGCATCTTAGCTTCATTGGCATTTCCTAAAAAGCAAAAACTCGAATTGAAATAGGATTATTGAATTAAGGTCAGAAGATTAATAAGTAATATTATTAAAACTTAAGGAGCCGACAAGAAATAATGGAGTGCCTTTGTTTATCTAACAAGTGTCACTTGACCGTTTTTCTCTTTACTCTCACCGTTTTTGTCATCAAGAAATAGCTTGTAAACATATACTCCTAATGGGCATGGATCTCCTTTTTTATCCTTACCATCCCATAATTGGGAATAGTTTGTGCTGGAAAATACCAAGCCACCCCAACGATCCCAAACATACATTCTGAAATGCTTACTTTCTAAATCAACCCCATAAGGCCCAAAATAACTATTCAGATTATCAGCAGTTGGAGTAAAGGCGTTAGGAATGAAAAAGGCATCATCGTGATATACATATAATACGTGCATCGTTGTATCCTTACACCCATAATTGTTTGAAACAATCAGGGTGATGGTTGGATTACCTTCTGTATTATAGGTGGTAACGGGCGATTGCAGATAAGAATTCATTCCGTTTCCAAAATCCCATTCCCATGTCGATGCTCCAAAAGAAAGATCCGAAAACCAAACCGTTCCGTCAATTTCTGTGACCCAATCAGGGGCATGAGTAAAGCTTGCAATAGGATTTTGATGCACCGTAATAAAATTATTAATGGTAAGCATATTCGAACAACCTTGGTCAGATATTATTTTTAAAACAACACTATAATTCCCTGTACTTAAATAAGTGTGACTTACCTGAATAGGCGAATTTGAAGTGTTTCCATCACCAAAGTTCCATATCCAATCAGTTATCGACCCATTCATAACTATCGATGAATCCATAAAGTTTACAATTAAAGGAGCACAACCATTTGTAAGATTGCTCGAAAAATGAACCTCAGGCTGTGGACTTACTGATAAAGTACGCGTGACTGTATCGCTACAGCCCATGTCTGATATAACAATTAAGGATACCAAGTAACTTCCGGTATCGGTATATACTTTAGACGAATTAAAAGTATTGTCAATTAAGCCATTATCAAAAAGCCATGTACTGCCAACAATGTTGCCGGGAGCCACAGTTGAGGTGTTTGTAAAATCAGTCGATGCATTAACACAAGGAGAGGAGTAATCGAAATTTGCTAAAGGAATAGTATGCACCGGGACAATATGAATAATAGTATCTGAATTATTGTAGTTCCCATGAATAATAAGAGTAACATTATAGTTCCCGGGCGCAGCATAGGTATGTGAAGGATTCTGAAGCGTAGACGAAAATCCATCTCCGAAATCCCATAACCATTGACTAATAAATCCCCAACTTAAAGTTGATGAATCGGTGAATAGAGTAGTTGATCCTATGCAGCCCGTAACAAATGAAAACGCTGCCTGTATCACTGGTGAATTTATTAAAACAACATGGCTAGCTGTATCTGAACAACCCCAAATATTGGTAATATGTAATGATATAGTATAAAAACCGGGGTTAACGTAGACTTCTATAGGGTTTTGCAATAAGGATGTATCTCCATTGCCAAAATTCCATTGCCAGTTATTTATAGCCCCTCCGTTTGCGATTGACAGATCGTTAAACACGACAGGAATGCCAGCGTTTGCCGGGATAAAAGAAAAATTAGCTACAGGCAATGTCCTCACAAGAACCCAATGTTGAATAGAATCTATGCAACCTTTCGAATCGATAACGGTCAAACTCGCTAAATAAGTTCCTGGGCTAGCATATTGATGTAAAGGATTTATTTGACTTGATGTATGTCCATCTCCAAATGTCCAACTCCATGATACAATGATATTGTCTGTTGTTATAGATTGGTCGGTAAAAATGGTAGAATCACCAAAACATGCAGATGTGTTAATAAAATGTGCTTCCGGAATTGAATCAATTACAATATTAATCAGAGCGGTATCGGAACAAAACGAATTAGCAACAACTAGGCTCACTTGATAACTACCGGGTAAATTATATAAATGATTCAAGTATTGAGTGTATTGGGCAGGAGTAGGAATATAATAAGAACTTCCATCACCAAAGTTCCACAGATGACTGTTAATAACACCATTTAAACAAATTGAGTTATCCGTAAATAAAGTATTGGAGCCTAAACATGCATTATTAAATGAAAAATCAGCAAGAGGGACAGAAATTACATTAACTATTTTTATTATGGTATCACTACATCCATTGGCATTAATAATAATTAAACGACAAGTATAAGATCCTGAATTTGTGTAAACATGAGTTTGCGTTAAACCGCCCAAAATATTAGTGCCATCTCCTAAATCCCATTCACGACTAACAATAGCTGACCCCATTCCTGAAGAAATATCAATAAAAAGGGATGGAGTTCCTAAACAGACATTATTTGCGGAAAAATCAGCTACGGGTAGTGGATTAACTTTCACTAAGTTGGTTATACTTTCAACACATCCATTACTATCCAACACCGTTAAGGAAACATTATAATTTCCAGATAAAGCATATTGATGCATAGGATTAATAGAAACAGATGAAGATCCATCACCGAAATCCCAATGCCATGCAACTAAATGGGTATTTGGATTTAAAATTGAATGAGTAAAGGTTGTAGATTCTCCACTACAAACGGTATCAGAATTAAAAGTAAATCCCAATGAAGGATTCACGTATAATGCCTGACTCGCACTATTTAAGCACCCTCGTGTGTTGGTAACTGTTAGTGTGATATTAAAAGTGTCAACTATATTATAATAGTGACTTGGATTTTGAAGGGAGGAATAATTTAAGTCCCCAAAATCCCAATACCAACTTGAAATTAAATTACCATTTCCTGTGGATTGGTCAAAAAAATCAACAAGTGAAGTAGCACAATTCCCTGACCATATGAAATTAACAATCGGCAAAGAATCAACCATAACTTGTTTTGATAATGTTTTTGAACAGCCATTATTATCCGTAACAGTTAATGATGTATTAGAAATCCCCCAATGATTAAATACATAAACAGGTTGCTGTATACTACTGGATCCAGCTCCATCAAAACTCCAAAGCCAATTCGTAATAGCTCCTCCTGTACTAAATGAATTATTGAAGAAATGAGTCGTTGAGCCAAAGCAAACAGTATCATTTGTGAAATTTACTTGTGGTAATGGATTTACAAGCAAGAAATGTTGAATAGTATCTTTACAAGAATGATTATCAGTTGCAACTAATCTGACAGGATAATAAGTAGGATTATTGACAATAGGGTATGTATAAATAGGAGTTTGAAGATTGCTAATACTTCCATTGCCAAAACTCCACTGCCAATTGGTTATAATGCCAGATGGACTATTCGATTGGTCTATAACTTGAATAGGAGAAAGAGAACAAACTGTATCACTAAGGAATTGAGCAAAAACTTCAGGATAAATAACTTGGATGTGAGAAATACTTTTGCTACAACCATTTGTATCGGTGACGGTAAGTATTACTGTAAAGTTAGTCAAACTAGAAGCTAAAGCGTATTGATGCAAAGGATTACTATTGGATGAAGTCGTACCATCGCCAAACGACCAGCTGGAATATGAAATAGGAGCAATTAACCAGCTAGATATATTTGTGAATTGGGTAGGTGTATTAAAACAGGAAATTGAACTGGTGAAATTCGGAATTGGTAAATTATATACAATAACATTTTTTGTAATACTATCAGAACTACCATTTAATGCAGTTACTTTAAGCTTTACAATATATGTTCCAGGGTTAGTATATAAATGATTAGGGTTATGAATTATAGATGTACTTCCATCTCCAAAATTCCATGACCAACCAATTATTGGGCTACCCGAAGGAAGCGAGATGTCTGTAAAATGAGTTGTATCTCCAAAGCATACTGCATTTGCAATAAAATTAGGCAAGGGTAAAGGATACACTGTTGTTGTGTGAATAACAGTATCAAGACATCCTTTTGCATCTCTCACAATTAGTTTTACTGTAAATGTGGAAGCAGTTGCATAGAAATGATTCGGATTGGATAAAGTTGAAGAAGTTCCATCACCAAAATACCATTGCCAACTCACAATTGGACTTCCATGAGGAACTGAAAGATTGGTAAAAGGAGTAGGAGACCCTAAAGGAACATTAACAGAGCTAAAATTTGCTGTTGGTATAGAATCAACGTGAACTGGTAAAATAACAGTATCGGAGCATCCAAATTGATTAGTAACAATTAAAGTGGCGTTATAATTCCCTGAATTTAAATAGGTATGTGATGGATGTTGAACATTACTTGAGAAGCCATCACCGAAGTACCAACGCCAAGAAACATTAAGACTTCCATGCCACTGAGAATAATCGAAAAAATGGGTAGCACTTCCTTTGCATGCAGTATCAGAAATAAAAAACACAAAAGGTAAAGAATCTATTTTGACAGGCTTTATGATAGTATCAATACAACCATTAGTATTTGAAATTATATAGACGACATTGTAAATACCTTCTGAGGGATACACATGGATTGGGTGTAAAATATTATTAGCTGATCCACCATCACCAAAAAACCATTTCTGAGAACTTAGAGTACCTCCTGCATAATTACTTGAATCAGAAAAAGTAGTTAAATATCCTAGACAATTATTAATAGTGGAGAAATTAGCAACAGGTAAGGGATAAACATTTACAGGATGTGTTATAGTCGAAGAACAACCTTTGCTATCAGTAACTTGAAGTGAAGCATTATACGTTATTAATCCTGAATATATGTGTGTGGGATTGACTGCATTCGAGATATTTCCATCACCAAAAGACCAATTCCAATTGGTGATATTTGCTCCTCCGTGTCCTATCGAATTTTGATTGAATTGAGTAGAATTCCCAAGGCAAACAGTATTAGCTGTATATTGTGGGCTTGGTAAAGTGTCAACTATGACTGGCATTATTAAAGTATCTGAACATCCTCTGATGTTAGTTACAATAAGTGAAACATTGTGAAGTCCATGGGTGGAAAATGTATGGCTAGGGAATTGTAATAAACTGGATGTCCCATCTCCAAAATTCCAAAGCCACGAAAAATTATTACTTCCATGCGAAACAGAAATATCGTAAAAGTGAGTGGGACTACCTAAACAAACCGTATCAGTATAGAAATGAATTTCAGGAAGCGAATCAAAAACAAAGCTTTTACTAATGCTAGATAGGCAATTATTGGCATTGCTTATGGTTAATTGAATATTATAAGTGGCAACCGAATTATACGTTTTTATAGGATTTTGCAATGATGAAAAAGTTCCATCCCCAAAATTCCAACTCCAACTTACAATTGGGAATCCCAATCCACTAGAAGAATCAAGAAATTGTGTGGGTTGTCCTAAACATGAGGGAACAATAAAAAAATCAGGATTGGGATAGGGGTAAACGTTTAACGATTGTGTTATCTGGTTAGAGCAACCTTTATTGTCAGTTACCTTTAAAACAACGTTGAAGGTCCCTGAGCTTGAATACAAATGTGAAGGGTTTGGTGTTATTGCGCTTCCTCCATCACCAAAAAGCCAATCCCATTCTACTATTGGAGAACCATGAGCAACTGAATTTTGAGTAAAAGTAGTAGTATTGCCAATACAAACTGTATTTGCTGTAAAAGCTGGTGAAGGAATTGAGTCTACCCATACATTTTGATTTGCAGTATCGGAACATCCATTTAAGTTGAAAATAACAAGCATTACGTTGTACAATCCCGGATTTGCATAAATATGTGACGGATTTTGATTTAGAGAGTCAATTTGGTTGTCACCAAAATGCCATTTCCATTTATTAATGATAGTCCCGACCTGTTGAGATGATTGATCTGTGAAGTGTGTTGGTGTACCAAAACACACCGTATCAGCAACAAAATTAGCTGAAGGAAGAGGGTTAACTGTTTGTAAATGGGTTATAGAATCTACACATCCCATTTGATCAGTTACAATAAGTGTAACCCAAAAAGAACCAAAATTCAGATATGAATGACCGGGGTTTTGTAAATTAGATGAAGTACCGTCTCCAAATTGCCAAGTCCAACTTTGAATACTGCCGTTTGGTGATGTCGATGAATCAGTAAATGGTATTTGAGGATTGAGGACACAACTAATCGAAGAACTTGTTGCAAATTGTGCATTTGGAAGCAAACGAACACTAAGTGTTTGTGTAATTGATTTTGAACAGCCTAAGGCATTTGTTAAACTTAGTGTTACCTGATATGTTCCTGGTGTGCTATAATAATGGGTTGGGTTTTGCAGTGTTGAAAAAGTACCATCACCAAAATTCCAAAGGGTCCAGACTATGCTACTTGTCGAGGTAGAAAGATCCGTAAAATGGACTGTATCACCAGTGCAGGTATGCGTAAAACTGAAATTCGGAAGGGGTTTTGGGTAAACAATAACCTGGTGAGAAACTGTATCGGTACATCCTGTATTACCAGTTGAATGCAGAATTACATTATAAGTGCCGGGATTCAGGTAGGTGTGAGTAGGGTTTTTAACCGAAGAAGTTGTTCCATCGCCAAATTCCCAAAGCCATGCGTAAACATAACCTCCGATGGTCCATGATGAATCATAAAAATGTGTTGGCGAATTCAAACAAACATTATCATGGTTAAACTCAGCAACTGTTTGAACAACAACAATCTTAAGAGTTGTATCTGTCAGTCCACAACCATTCATCGAAGTATTAGAAGCCTCCAAATTAACATTATACACCCCAGGTGCAGTGTAAACATGCGAAACATCAGGAGTTGGATTAATTGGCAAGCCAGGAATTAGCCCTGTTCCACTTCCATCCCCAAAATTCCACTGATAAAAAGTAACTGGATTTGAAGCACAAAAGTTAGGAATAGATATGTTGGCAAAATTTGCCGGATTGTTTATGCAAACCGTATCTTCACCCAAAGCAAATATTGCAATAGGTTTTTTATAAACATTTATCGGATAGTAAACCAAATAGCTAGATCCGCAAGTGTTGATAGTTGTTAACTGAATTAGATAGGGATTGCTAAGACCACTAATATCACATGTTGGATTATAATAAGTGTGATAAATAGTGTCACCTGCAACTTGCCCTAAGGCTAAAGTATCATAACTCAAATCTCCCCATGAAACAATGGTTAATGTATTTGGAGTAACATTAGAACTTGTGTTGATAATGTTTATTGTTAAAGGAGTACAGCCAGTATTAGTCCCTGAGGGTGGAGGAGTAAATTGAGCCACGGGATTGCTAATTATCGATAGAGTATCGGTAGTGGAATTTATACAGCCATTAGTTCCAACTGCAGTAAAATGAATAGGATAATAACCAGAATTATTATATACATGCGAAAACGGAGTTGAAGTGTTAAATGGAAGTGGAACATTTTGAACCACACTCCCATCCCCCCAATCAACAGTATAAGAACTAATATTAATTGTATCGGAGTAGTTATATACCGATATGTTATAAGGCAATGAATTTAATGAATTTAGGCAAACCTTGAAATTATTTGCTTGCCAATAGTAAACAGAAGGTTTCTTTTTTACGATAATGGAAGCTGTTGTACTTGAGGAGCAATTTAAAATTGTGTTAGTTGCTGTTAAAGTAACGGTGTAACTATCGCTCCCAACACCAGATAAATCTGGAAAAGTATGAATTGGATCTTGTAAGACAGATGTGGTTCCATCTCCAAAATTCCACAGAAAACTTAAGTTAGAACCACTAGAGGTGTTGCTAAACTGTACAGGAATACCTGAGCAAGCAAGGTTGGTTGATGCAATAAAACTTGTAGCAGGAGGACACTGACTGAACGATTGAAAAGACAAAAGCATAGCCACGCAAGTTGCAATTAAAACTTGCCGAATAATCAAAAACCTTACATAAAATGTACGAATTATATTCATTGTTAAAGTTTTGTTTTTCTTGTTATCTTCTGATTATTCTTTATTTTAAGATCAAACTTATGCTTATTGGCGAATTGAGGTTTGTTAAAATTAATTTGCTAAATTAAAGATGAAAATCTGTGGACACCAAATAAAATCTATAGATTAGCATATTTCTTATATTAATAATTGTTTTTTATATATTAAACCCAACAATCTTTTTTCCTTAAAATGTTGATTTAACTATTTCGCTATTATTTTAAACACATTATTGTGACAAATTGTTACCATCATACATGGTTAAATAATAGTTAAAATATCGAGGCTTTGTTTTTATTTGTTAATTTAATATTTCGGTTTTTTTCTTTGATTTTTCTTCATTCAATAACATTTCTTCAATGACTATCGAAACCTTTTCGAAATCGTCTACTTTTGAAAAGAAATAGTCGGCTCCCAACTCAATTGCTTTATGCCGATAATGATCAGTTGAATAAAATGTTAAAATGATAAATTTAATCACTTTATTTTCTTTCCTGATTTCTTCCAGAACCTCCAATCCATTTAATCCGGGCATATTTATATCAACTATTGCCAAATCTGGTTTTAGCAATTTTAACCCTTCAAGTGTATCTGTCCCATTTTTATATAATCCAGCAATCTCCACTTGATCAAATCTGCTTACCATTTCATGCACCCGCTCCAGAATTAAAGCCGAATCATCTGCCAATAATACTCTCATTTTAAGTTTAGTTAGTTTTGTTAAGAATAATAAGGCAAAAGTAATAACAAACAATGTCCTATCGTGTAGGGCTTAGCCTAAATATGTGTAGGATTATCCTGATTTTTACGTAGGATTATCCTTACAAACATCAAGATTATTTTCAAGACATTCATTGTAAACAGTTAAATGTCAGGCGTTAAAAATGTAGTGATGAAAATCCACCTAATTAATATTATCCTTATTTTAAGATTGTTCACAATTTCACCTTCTTTTTTTTAAGAATAAAAACACTGAAATTCATTCAGAAATCAATAAATTCACAAGAAAAAGGGTCAACGTTATTTAGACATGGACAAACTCTCCATTGTCCATTCTTCTCACTGCTCTTTTACATTTAAAACATCCCTCAACTGATTTCCTATTACCATAAAAGCAAGCACCACCAGCATAATTGCCAAACCCGGAACGATTGCAAGGTAAGGAGAATCAAGTATAATGAAACGATAATTCTCTTTAATCATCATCCCCCACGAAGGCATGGGAGGTTGCACACCTATTCCCAAAAAGCTCAAACCCGCTTCAATCAATATGGCTGAAGCAAAATTTGCTGCCGAAATGATGATGATGGATGAAGTAACATTTGGCAAAATATGTCTGAAAATGATTCTTAAATTACTAAAACCCAAGGCACGGGCGGCTTCAACATATTCCAGTTCGCGTATGCTGATAATTTGCCCCCTCACCACGCGGGCAACCTCCACCCACATTGTCAAACCAATGGCAATAAACACCTGCCAAAAGCCTTTCCCCAAGGCAAAAGTTATAGCAATCACCAGCAGCAAAGTCGGAATCGACCACACCACATTGATAAACCACATAATCAAATTATCAACCCATCCCTTGAAATATCCTGCCAGTGAACCCAACAAAACCCCAATAAGCAGCGATATCATCACCGAAATAAAGCCCACCGACAAGCTCACCCTTGCTCCAATAATGAGTTGACTCAGATAATCACGTCCAAACAAATCAGTCCCCAACCAAAAAGTTTGTTTCAAAATATGATCTTTAATGATTTTTTGTTTTAAGTCAGCCACCTTTTCCACATGGGTTTTCCCCTCCAAATCTATCCACGAAACAGTTGATTTGTCAAGCATTTTTTGCTTGCTCTCAGGCGAAACAGCATATACAATATCCGAAATAGCAATGCTTTTGCTCACACTTTCGCTTTCATCCGAATACTCATTATATTCAAGTGTCGAATCCGTAAAATGATATTGTTGAATAGGAATCAATTTAAAGTCCGATTTCTCCCCGAAAAGCATTCGCGAAAAAAACGAAGCCTTTTGATCCGCCGAATTATTTCTTACAGCTAGCATACTCACCGAAAACCCAGGCTTCTTGGTCGAAAGTTCAAGCAATTGACGATTTGCATAAGGTGTCGAATCAGGCGTAATCACATAGCCCAATAGGGCAACTAAAAAGAGCAAACCAATAAAGACAACCGATATCAAGCTGGTTTTATGATGAAAGAATTTTTGAAGTGCGGTTTTGCTAACCACATCTGTTGAAACAATATGTTTCTTTCTGAAAAACATTTTCATTTAGAAATACCCTCTCTGCTTATTATTTTTTCATCAAATGCGTCTTCCATCAAAGTTTTAATTTAAAGCAAAAATAGGAATATTTCTTTTGGTTACCTTTGCAAAAAATAATTTTGATGATTTTGAGTTATCTTTATGAATAATCTCAATTCAATTTATCATGAAAAACGTAAAAAACATCCTGCTATTCGTCTTTGTTTTGACTCTTTCGAATCTTCATTCGCAAACCCAGTTTGCAAATGAACAACAATTGAATGCCTTTCTGAAAACCACTACTTATGTGGTGTTGGAAGAATCCCCTTTCTCATTGTTCAATGCTTCTATTGAGAATGTAATGAAAAAACACTGGACCATTACACCTTATAAAATCATCACAGCAGATGAATTCAGCAAAACCAATCGTAATCCTCAAAACTCCTTTATTTATATTTCACTTGCACAATTCAGCGGCAACAATTCCGATAATTTAAACACCTTTAACATTCTGAATCTAATTCTGGGCGATAAATCGGGAAACATTAATAAAATGCCCGATATTGGTTCGGTTCCTCTTTCGTATGAAGAAGTGGAAGATGAAGCTTATGCTTATAAATTGGGTGGTTTAATCATGGCAATGCAATATTATGTAAACTATAAAATTCAGCATCCAAAAGAAAGCATACAGGATTTGGCAAAGAAAAACGTGGGTGAAATTAAAACCAAAGAGCTTTGGTTACTTGCTAAAGAGCTTGCACCCGAAATGAATACCCTGGATAAAATTAAAAAAGTATATCCCTACAAAGTAAAATTAGTAAGTGAAGAAGAAATTGAAAAGGCTATTGAAGAGAAAAACACAAATGTTGTTTTCCTTCATAAATTAAGTCCCGAAGAAGAAAAGAAAAACACTAAAGCACAATGCTGGATATTTATCATTTCGGCTAGCGATGGCAAACCCCTCTATTTCGATCAACATAAATTAGATAATCAACATCCGGATGGTTTATTATCGGATGATTTTAAGAATTTTGCAAAATAAATTAATCAAATATAAAAGATGGCAGACGACAAAAAAATTATTTTCTCGATGGTGGATGTGAGTAAAGCATTTCCACCCAACAAACCAATACTAAACAAAATTTACCTCTCCTTTTATTATGGAGCTAAAATTGGGGTGATAGGTTTAAATGGTTCCGGTAAATCAACCTTATTAAAAATAATTGCAGGTATCGAAAAGTCCTTTATGGGCGAAGTTGCTTTTTCAGCAGGCTATAGTGTAGGTTTCTTATCACAAGAACCAGAACTCGACAATGCGAAAACAGTAAAAGAAATTGTGCAGGAAGGCGTGCAGCCTATTGTGGATATCTTAAAAGAATATGAGGAAGTCAATAACCGTTTTGCCGAACCCATGTCCGACGACGAAATGACAACCCTCATCGATCGTCAGGGCGAATTGACTGAAATGATTGAACATCACGATGCATGGGAATTGGATGCCAAGCTCGAAAGAGCCATGGATGCCCTCCAATGTCCCGATGGCGATACTCCCGTTGAAAATCTTTCCGGAGGCGAAAGAAGACGTGTTGCCTTGTGTCGTCTACTCCTTTCCGAACCTGATATTTTACTACTCGATGAGCCTACCAACCACCTCGATGCCGAGTCTATTGAATGGCTCGAGCAACATCTTAAACAATATAAAGGAACCGTTATAGCCGTCACTCACGACAGGTATTTCCTCGATAATGTTGCCGGTTGGATTTTAGAACTCGACCGTGGCGAAGGCATTCCCTGGAAGGGCAATTATTCTTCCTGGCTCGATCAGAAAACCAAGAGGATGCAGCAGGAAGAAAGGTTCGAAACCAAGCATCAGAAAACCCTCGAGCGCGAGCTCGAATGGGTGCGTATGGCTCCAAAAGCCCGTCATGCCAAAGGAAAAGCCCGTCTGTCGGCTTACGAACGTTTGTTAGATGAAGACATCAAGCAAAAAGAAGAACGTCTCGAGATTTATATTCCCAATGGTCCCCGTTTGGGCGATAAAGTAATTATTGCCGAAAATGTTACTAAAGCCTATGATGATAAAATACTCTACGAAAATCTTTCATTTTCCCTTCCTCCTGCCGGAATTGTGGGAGTGATTGGTCCCAACGGTGCCGGAAAAACCACTCTGTTCCGTCTCATCATGGGAATTGAAAAACCCGATAAAGGAATTTTTAATATGGGCGAAACCGTAAAAGTAGCTTATATCGATCAGGCTCACTCAGAAATTGATCCCGAAAAAAATGTTTGGGAAGTCATTTCAGAAGGAAACGAACAAATGCAATTGGGCGGGCGATTAATCAATTCGAGAGCCTATGTTGCCCGCTTCAACTTTGGTGGTGCCGATCAGGGAAAGAAATCAGGAGTGCTTTCCGGTGGTGAAAGAAATCGTATGCACCTTGCGCTTACGTTGAAATCGGAAGCCAATGTCCTGTTGCTCGATGAGCCCACCAACGATATCGATATCAATACCCTCCGTGCCCTCGAAGAAGGCTTGGAAAATTTTGCCGGATGTGCCGTCATCATTTCTCACGACCGTTGGTTCCTCGACCGTGTGGCTACTCATATTTTAGCTTTCGAAGGCAATGCACAAGTCTATTTCTTCGAAGGTTCTTATTCCGAATATGAAGAAAACAAAAAGAAACGCCTCGGCGATACCTCCCAAAAGAAGTTCCGCTATAAAAAGCTCATCAACAACTAATCGCTTTTCATGAAACTTATCAATAAGGAGCTGTTAAAATCCTTAAGCAATCTTGCTGCACTAAGCCCCCGCCTGCGCAGCATTCATTGTTTCCACGATGGACCCGATGACACCCTGCAACGGATGCTCAATGCCATCGAACCCGGCAGCTACATCCCTCCCCACCGCCACCTCAACCCCGATAAAAGGGAAATATTTCTATTGGTGAAAGGAAAAGGCGTTGTATATACCTTCGACGATAATGGAAACCTTATCGAATATCATATCCTCGATGCAGCCATAGGAAATTATGGAGTCGAAATCGCCCCCGGAACCTGGCACACCGTTTTATCCCTCCAACCCGCTACCGTTTTCTATGAATTTAAAGATGGTCCTTACACAGCCTTTACCGATAAAGATTTTGCCCCCTGGGCTCCCAAAGAAGGAGATGCTGAGGTGCAGAAATATATTGAAGGCTTGATGGATTATATTGGGAAATAAGTCAGGGAGAGACATATATTGCAAAACAAATTCACCTTCCGATAGGCAGGGTTTCACAATGGTATTTCATTGCCGTTCGGCTTCAGCCAACGTACTTAAATGAAACATTCTCATCCCCAATCCCGTTA
>CAIXTV010000077.1 GCA_903922465.1 uncultured bacterium | reverse complement strand
TGTACAGGTTCCATAAATAAATGCAGATGAAGTAGCATTAGGTATGCCATTTGTCCATCTTGCTGCATTACTCCAATTGCCTACTCCAGTAAAATAGGTAAGATTACGTGTGTCAAATTGAACAACAGCACCATAAGTAGTCCCCCTAGAATTGGTTGCATAAGCTTTATACCAATAATAGGTGTTAGGTGTTAATCCTGTGATAGCATAAGAATATACACCGTCACCAAGAGTAGAGGCTGTTACATTATGGGGAAGTGTAAATGAGGCATCAGTTGCCCATATAAATCCACGAGTACAATTTGTTGTACCTCCGCTATTAGTTACATTACCATTTAAAGTAACCGCATTATACAAATTGTTGCTGATCACATTTGTAACGATTGTTGGAGAAGCTGATGCAGGAGTATAATCAATAGTTTTACTAGCTCCAAAAACTATGGGCACATTTACGTTATTAGTATCTGTATTCCATAGACATTCACGTACGGTTAACCTTTTTAATAAGGTATCGACTGTTATTAATTGAAATGAAAGTTTTGTTTCATCAGTTCCAGAAATATTACCTTTCATTGGAGAATCTACCTGAACAACATCAACAGAGACATTATTATCAGGTCCATTATATTTATAATAGTTGTTTTGATTGTCGTTTCCATGAAAATAAACATTAATATTTGGATGAGATTGAAGAAAACTTGCAAATCCTCTTTGCTCTAAAGTAGAAGGAGCGGTAACTGTACCATCTTTAAAATTTTCTGATAATAAGTTTTCAAATTTATCAGTTGTATTTATGGAATGTGAACCAAAAGGATTGGTGAAATGTTTTGATTCTACGTTTGGCTGATCATGTGTGAAGATAAATACAGGTGTTGTAGAACTTACACTTGCTAAATCATTTGCCATCCAAACACGTTCTGATGAGTCGGGCCACATACATACAAACATTAAATGTATTCCTCCAATATCTTTAGAATAATGAATCTTTTCATTTGAATAATTATAATTTCCAACTGGTCTTGGGCTAGGCATCATACGATTGTAGATATTTACCATAACGGATGAATCTTTTATAGGAGCCATCACTTTATAAAATCCAATTGCATTTGATACATCATGGTTCCCAGGTAATAAATAAAGACTAGCATTATTTCCTACTTTATTTTTAAGTTTAATCCCGTTTATGTAATTGTTGTTAAATTGCATCCATGAAGCTGCAGCACTTTGACAAGGAATAGAAACCTCAGAACGGTTTGCAATATCACCTGTCATCATTACATAATCAACACTATCCACTAAACCACCAGCGTTTACTCCACCATCACTTGGTAAAGTAAGCGTAGTAAGATTATTCATTTTTGCTATCATTGCTGAATGCACAACAGTAGCATTTACATTTGCTGCTTTTTGGAAACGTGTTCTTGTTATACCATAATGTGCATCTGATGTGTAAACAAACTGGAATTGATTTGTTGTCCTTGGAGGAGAAGTGCTAAAAATTCCCGTAAGGGATGGTATTGTACGTTCCATTTGACCATTATACATAGTAGGGTTACTTGAAACATAATTTTGAATGCCACCAGTAGGTGTACCGATTTGAATATTCAATTCATAATAAAAAGTACCATTTGTTGTTATCTGAGCAATTAAAACTCTGTTTGAAGCTGTAGATCCAATTGATCCACTCAAGGATGACCATGCTGAACCTGTTAACACAAATGAATTACCATTTGCTAAACCATCTCCAAAAACGTCAGCCGCACCTTCATTAATGTCCCCTGGATCCATACCTACAAAAGTTACAGATTGTGGTGTACCAGCAATAAGTCCATCCTGAGTTGTTAAAGGTATGCCCAAAGCTGCATCAGTATTTGCTAAAAGACCATTAACATTTACAACATTGTTCAATCCGTTATCCTCAGATTTTAAAATTCCAAAATTATTGTAACAAGCAGCACCCGCAGTAAGCCATGAATCAAGCATTACAGTATTTTTGGCTGCATTTGTCTTACTAAAACCTGGTGTGGTTGTACCATAATCTTCATTATTAAAGAATGATGTACTAGTAGTAAACTTCAGATTATGGTTTGTGTTTCCATAAGCCATCTGAAATTTATAACCGGGAAGCATATCAGCATAAATCCTGTAAGTAACTGAACCCACAGGAAGGTTTCCACTACTTCCAATAGAGTCAGCTGCAGTAGAAACATAATATTTCTCAACAATAATGTTTTCTAAGCCATTTTGGGCTTTTACGAAAACACTAAGTATAATTAGGACTAAGCCCAATAATATCTTTTTCATAATATAGGATATATTACAATATTATTGATCTAACTGACCAAATTTTCCAATGAAAATACTGAAGTCATCAATATTGGTAATACCATCATTGTTTAAATCGGTAGGATTATCACTATTAATTTTATCAGCAACAGGAACCATAAAACCATTTTCAGTAGACAACCAACTTGCTTTTGTAGGATCAAAGGCACCTCTGAAAGCAACTATATCAAAGAAACCATCATTTGGAGGAGTCATTGTAGAAGTTAAACTTGTTGAAGGAACAGCGTGATACTTATTGGTTAAATCGGTATGACCGGTATTCCATGACCATGCATAGTCAATTCCTGGAACGGAAGCAGAATGTATATTTCCATCATTAAAAAACTGTGTAGTATCCGCAGCACTTGCAGCAGTAGCATCTTTATATAAATAGTTAGGAGAAGCCGATGTGGTCATGGTGCCTTTGGTAATCCAATATGAATATCCATTTGGGTTATTTGATGTACCCTGATTGCAACGTACAAAGGTATTATTTTTTACTTTTAACGATTGTAGTTTTGCATTTTGTGTTGCACCATATCCCGAACCGGTAGGATAATTTGGATTAATATATACTGAACCGTGATCAGTCCAGTTATCATAAGCATCACCAGCTTTACCATTACCTGTTGTTGAACGGGAAGTTGCAAGATGTAAACCCGAACGGAAGTTTACAAAAACATTATTGACAAATTCACCTTCAGTAAGTTCTTTTGCCATAATTGCAGCAGCGCCGGTATTATCAGCAGCTGGAACCATATGGCCATTGCTAATTAAAGTCGTATTATAAACCAAAGGATGTGAACGGTCAAAAGTAGTACAACTACCATTGTCATCAGCATCTGCTTCAAATCCATTATCAGTAGAATGAACTCCAGTTAAGCTATCACCAGCTATCCCAAAGCAAAATTGCATTCTTCCAGTCCAACCTAAATCATAATCAAAATAATCATCATCAGAGTATAATACTGAGCAATGTTTTAAGTCAACATTTCCACCAAATAATTCAAAAGCATCATCAGCAGCAGAAACAACCTCACAATAATCTATTTTAGTTCCTCTTCCTACAGAATATAATGAAATTCCGTTAAGTTCATTTCCAGCAGTATTACCACTTAAAAGTGCACCTGCATGACGTACTGACACATATCTCAATATTCCTGAGTTATCATTATCATTAATAACGGTTGGAACACCATTAATAGTGTCGCCAGCACCCCAAAGGGTTTTAACTGTATTGTCAGCACCTTCTATATAACCAACTCCATTCCATGGAGAACCTTTTTTACCTGCACCATAATTATAAGCTGTCAATAAGTTATTTGATGCAAAACCACAAATAACCAACCCACCCCAATCACCAACATTGGTAACAGAATAGGTTCCATCTAATGGATCAGCCATACCAGTCATAATAATTTTGCCATTGGGTTTGCCATCTGCAATAATCTTACCCCCTCTTTCAACAATAATAGCTGCTGCATGGGTAGCTGTTGCAACATATGCACCTTTTAAAACTGTACCTGGTTGTATGGTTAGTGTTACACCATTAGCAACATAAACTTTTTTGTCAAATGTGTAAATCTTGTCGCATGTAAGCGTAGTATTCGCTTGAATCTCTACCTGATTTGCATCAAGTGCAACTGCTAAAGTTGCAAGATCAACAGTTGTTCTTGAACCTACGGGTGGACATCCGCATTCTGATCCATTGTTTAGATCGCTAATCTGGCTAAAGCTTGTTGTTGCCGAAATGACTACAATACAAGCAGTCAAAATCAATTTTGTAATTTTCTTTTTCATACTAATTTTTGATTGTTTTTTAATTATTTTAGTTATTAATTTAATGAGGCAAAATTAGAGGGTGTATGTTAAGTGTATATGAAAGTAACATTATCAAATAATTACTTTTCAAGCCTCTAATGTTAAGTCTAAATTGCATTTTATACTTTAGTGTAAAGAAATTGCGTCCAATGATTTTTTAGCAAATAGCTAATTCTTTTAATAGCCTGATATATGGGATTCATTTTAGAATAATCTTCACAATAATGTATTTCATGGGTTAATTGAATGAAATCATAGGATGGGCAAAGAAGGTGAATTTAATATGTGGATGCAATAATATTTGATTGGAATATGATAAGACAAAAAAAAGGATTGCCATTTTATAATAACAATCCATAATAAATACAAAGATATTTTTGAATCTTTAATCCTTCACACAGCGAATGCTAAATCCATAGGATTTCAATCCGAAATATCTGAAAACATTTGCCTTGTTATAATCCATATATCTGTAAAATAAACTACCATTACTTTCTGTAGATGTCCACCAAAAACCAGTTGAAAATGTTCCAGGATTCCCCCATACTCCATTATACATTGCACAACTACCACCTAAGGCTGTGAATCCACTTTCATTTGTTCCCCAAACAGCATAGATGTCACTTGGAGTTTTCCATCCAGTATATAATTTTAATTTATTCGCTTGATCAGTTCCCCTCCAGCTCTCCTCGTTAACCACACTTGCACTCATCCCCAATGTAAGCTCCAAGTTTTTCCATTCTACATCACTTGGTATATGCCATCCTGCGGGGGCAACATTTCGTGCATCTGAAATTGTAAAACCATTATATAAGAACCCAAACAATTTCCCTTGGTAGTTTTGAGAAGATGAATCCGAATTACTAATAATACAATAGGCACCTGAATCTATATTATTCCATTTTGCAGAATCTAAATTATAGTTTATTTCTGATACAAAATTTATCGAATCTCCATTACGATACCTTTTTGTTTTTAGGTTTTCTGCCATCCACCATTGATTACCAATTTTAACTGTAGCATAGATGTTGCCATCAATATCGGTCATGGTTCCGGTTTCTATAACAGGCTCCTCATCTTTTTTACAACTGTTGGTAAATACCAACATACATAATGATACTAATATTACTATAAAACCTAACTTATTAAAACTAATCCCTAGCATTTTAAATATTGATGTAAACATTTTTGAAACGGCGTTTATTCTAAGGGAGTTTATAGTTTAATAAAGGTCTTATTCATAACTGAATTTCCAATGTACATGCGAACCATATAAACACCTTGCTCTAACTTTGAAATATTTAATTCGTGGGTAATATCTCCGGCTACTGAGCCTAATTTGTTATCAAACTCAATTATCCCATAAGAATTATATACAACTATTCTTGCATCTTCATAATCATTTACAGTGGTCTGAATAGTAATCTGATTAGAAGCAGGACTTGGAAAAAGATTCATGCTCATTGTTTTTTCTTGTGATAACGAAGGACAAACAAGACTAATATCGCGATCGGCACAATTGCCAGGGTAGCAGCATAAGGAGGCTAAATTATAGTTTGCAAGCGGATTATAATTACATGATAAAGGATCCATACATCCAAAAACTATTAAAGTCTGGCAAGCACTTTGATCGGAGCAAGCATATTCTGAATTATATTCAAAATAATCAGGGTCTTTGCAACCACATTCAAATGGGTATTTCAACCAACCTGAATGATGAGAGTCAAGCGAATCGAGACCTTGAACTGCAACATATTTTGTTGATGTGCCATCGGGATTCAATAATTCCACATTTAATTCGAATGAAATATCCCCTTTGGTAGTGAGTTGAGCAACAAGCACCTGATTGCTATCAGAGTGGACCCCACTTACACCTGAGTTTTGCAAATATGCATTATTACTAATGAATTCGTTCCCAGCTTTGGTAGAACCAAATACTGAAGAATCGACTCCACTGATTAAATCAACAAAACCATTATCTAGCCAATTAGATGGAACAGCCGACATCGTATCCATGCCATCAGCCAGAGTTAATGGGAGTCCCATAACAGAAGCATTATTGATTAATAAGCCTTTATCATTATGGGTTCCGCCAATAAATGAGCCATTATTATCAAATGATTTTAAAACTCCAAAATAGGTTGGAGAACCACTTTTAGTTGTTTGCCCAATGGTTAACCAAGTGTCAACTGCTGTAGTGTTGTTTTGATAATAGTTTTTATTGATATCTTTCCCAAAACTCTTGCCTCTATCGGTATTATTAAAGAAGTTTTCAGTACTTGAAATTTTCAGTGCATGATTAACATCACCGTATACCTTTTTCAATTTGTACCCTGGTGTCAATTGAACATAAATTCTATAGGTTTTTGAACCTATTTCAAGTAGGCCGCCGGTAGTGTCTGTTGCATCATTTGCATCAGATACATAATAAGTTTCAACAATTACTTTTTTAATTGCATCCTGAGCCTGTGCATAAGTTGCAATTAACATTGTTATTAGGAAAGCGATTCTTTTCATATTATTTTTGATTTATTATAATTTATAGGAAATTGAAAATACATAATTGGTTCCATAAGCATATTTGCTATAAATAGGATTGTTGCTGTTCTTGTTTGTAATATCATTCCAAATATTACCAAAGTAATTTTCGTTATCAACATCTCGATAGGCTCGTGTTACTCCATTATTTAAAATGTCAATCACTTTTATACTGGCACTGAAATGTTTGCCAAGCGTTTTAGATACTTTAAAATCTAGCATATGTCTGGGCATTTCATAAATGTCGGGCTTGGTAGGATCAGTGATAATTACAAGTTTGCTCCCTTGTAAGTTGTAGCTTATTGTTGCCGACATCCCTAATTTTTTAATATTATACGAAAGCATAGTGTTTACAACATAAGGTGCTTGACCAAACATGGGCCTTTTCCCACCCTTAAGGTTGAAAATATGACCTGAAAGATCATACATTGTTCCTCCCTTTAATGTTGTTTGAGAATATACAAATGCTAAATTTGCTTTGAATTCAAAGTTTTTAAGAAATCTTTTAGATCCTTCAATTTCCAAGCCTGTCAAACTTGTGTAATTAGGATTATTTATCCACGACAAACAAAATCCCCAGTTCGATAATTCAATATGATTTTTAAAACCCTTATAGAAAACACTCACAGAAATATTATCTCCTGATTTATAATAGGATTCAAATCTAAGATCAAAGTTATTTATTTGCACTATCTTAAGCTGAGAATTTCCTTTCACATAAGAGTTAGATTCAAAATCATAAAACGTAGTTTCTGAAAGTTCTCTAATGCTAGGACGTGCCACAGTTTGGCTGAAATTTAATCTTAGATTCGTTGGTGCCGATTCATTGTCGTTTAATTTGAATATTAGATTCGCACTGGGTAAATAGCTCATTTCATCTAATATACCCGGCTGAACATCCATTGAATTTCCCCATACATCTGTAATGATTCTTCTAAAGTCATTTGCTTTTAGCCCTAAAGAATCGAATAAATAGCAATCGGTAAAAATTTTCGAATATTCAACTCTCAAACCTCCTGATAATCGTATCATGGGATTAATGGAATAATCTATCATTGCATAAGCAGCTACAATATTGCTCGATCCAAAGAAATCGTCAGCAGGAGATGAATATTTATTGTAATAACCATATACAGATCGTTGATCTTGTCCTCCGTTTTGAACAGTAACTATATCGAAAATTGAATTGGGGTTTAGTCCATTAAGAGTAGCAATTGTCGGATTAACAAATCCATTACCGTTAGTAAATTGATATACATAACTTTTGTTCTCGACCTGATTGTTTAGATATTCGCCACCGAATTTTACTTTTCTAATTAAATCAGTTTTGTTGCTTAGAGGCAATTCGGCTGAGATTTGACCATCAAAAACATTGTCGGTTAAATACCTGAAATATCTGTATAAATCAGTTGGAAAAGCATAATACAATGTATAGTTATCTGGTAAAAAGCCTTCAGTAAAATGCAATGTGTTGTTTTTTGAATCGGGAGCATTGCTTTTACCATTGGTATAGGATGCATTTAACTCAACTTTTATCTTTTGCTTTGGAAAAAATTGTTCTGTTTTTAATTGATAGATAAATTGCTTGCGCGATTCGTAGAACTGATATTTTGAGAAAGTAAGTAAATGAGGATTATTTATGGGGTCATTAGATGCAGGTACAATATATTCGCCATCACGAACGCTATTTGTGCCAATAACATTAGGCATAAAAAGCAAAGACAAATTATTGTTTTTATTTAGCTTATAAGCCAATTTTATTAAAGCACTCCATCCATTTGTTTCTTTACTAGTGATCTGATATTTCGTGAACTTACTGGTTGCTGAGTCAGGTAGGTTCAATTTATATTCATAATCGTTTCTAATCGAATTGGGATCAGATTGTGTACCGCTTGAATATCTGAAACCAACGATATACCCAAGTGTTTTACCGAATAATTTCGTTTGATTTCCTATTGAAAAGCTTTGGCTATAATTCAAAGGTGCATTTCGTTTTGTTGTATTCCAATTATTCGGTAATTTCTTCTCAGAAGCAATCGCATTTGCATTTATTATATCATATGCCCTACCTGCATAGGGAAGAGTATTAAATTGATTTTTGGCATTTTGAAAAGCAGTCGCATCATTAATTTGTGCACTTCCTAATAGTCCTAACTGAATAAGCCCTAATTTAAAATAGGTATCACTCCAAGGGGTGCTGTTTGTCACCCCCAATGATTGAAAGTATGACCCTAATCCTAAAGCAACCAATTCCTGATATGTTGTGGGATTATCGTTAAATTGAATATACTGTTCATGTTTATAATCTCTGAACCCATTATCGTATCCGAGCCAATCAGTAGAGCTTCTTTCAGAAGACAAAACATCTTTAAAGGTTGTTTGTGCATTGTATCCAAAAGAGGATTCCAAAAACACGACAAGTGTATCGGGATAATCTTTGGTTTCAATGGATATATAAGCACCCGCCCAGTCGCCAGGTAAGTCAGGTCGTGCGGTCTTAGAAACCACAATGTTATCAACTAAACTTGAGGGGATAATATCCAATTTGATGTTATTTGTAAATGGATCTAAGGTTGGAATTCGGGCTCCATTTATGGTTGTTTTCACATAGCGGTCGCCAACTCCTCTCACTGTTATCAAACCACTGCTATTTGTTGAAACACCACTAATACGAGCGATAGCAGATGCTATGTTAGCATCACCGGTTTTCTTAATGGTTTCGGCAGAGATAAAATCAATAGTTGAACTCGATTTTATTTTAACTCTTTCGAGTTGGGCCTCACTACCTCTGCTTGCTTTTGCAGTGATAACTGCTGCACTTATTGATTTTATGGAGGACTCCATTATGTAATTCTTAATGATTACACCTTTAGAACAATGAATTGTATCTTCTATAGTTTTATATCCAACAAAACTTATCACTATTATTTCAGTTCCTGATTCAGGCAGTTTCAATGAAAAATCACCCGTAACGTCGGCACTTATACCACTACTCATTTTCGATTTAGGATAGACCGTTGCCCCAATTAGGGTTTCGCCATTCAAATCCGATACTTTACCTCTAATAGTGCATTGTCCTATTGCATTTGAGGCTATAAGCACATTTAGAATTATTAAGAGTAAAAATGATTTCATAAGGCTATCAAAATGAGCTCGTTATTAAGTAGAGAAAGTGTTTTATCTTTTTATTAGTTTCTGGGTTGTTTTAACTCCATTAACTGACATTTCGATAAAATAAATTCCATCAGCAACCGAACTTAAATCAATGTTTTCTTTATAGTTATCGAGAATTGAGCTTAATTTTTTCTTTAACAAAACATTCCCAAGTATATTATATACCGTATAATAGTTTTCCGAGTTATGGTTTTCAGCATTAATATTCAGCTTAAAAACGCCATTTGAGGGATTAGGATATATCGAAATTTCAATATTACTTGCAACATCTTTAATTATTGTGCCCGGATTGTTTATGCTATCGGAAACATAGCTAAGGTCATTACGTTGAATTTCTGCTGCAGTTGGGTTGTCGGCAACAAATTGTTCAGTGCCTCC
>CAIXTV010000076.1 GCA_903922465.1 uncultured bacterium | reverse complement strand
TCGTAAAATTAATGTACAATTTACATACAACATAAAAATTAACTGTATTTTTGAGCCAAATATTATATTATCGAAATTACTAAAATTAAATACTATGAAAAAACAAATTACACAGAAAGCCCGACACTTCGGGCTAAAAATTAGCACAGTGCTGCTGCTCATTTTGATGATGTTGAGTGGGGTGAGTTGGGGGCAGATTGCCGCATGGGATTTCTATGGCTATAACTCAGGTCCAGCAACAGTTGCCGCAACAACATTTAATTCAAATCTTGTTTCAACTAGCGGGGCAAGTAATATTACACGTGGATCAAGTGCCATAGCAAGTACCGCAAACAATTCTTTTAGGACAACTGGATTCCAAAACAATGGAATTTCCACAGCCAATGCGGATTATTTCCAGATTACACTTACAGCTGCAACCGGATATAATGTATCACTTTCAACTATTGACGCAAAATTTGGTGGTACAGCTTCTTTTTATGCATCACCAGGTGTTACTTCACAGTTTGCTTATAGTTTAAATGGAACTACATTTACTCTAATAGGTTCTCCTGTACAATCTTCATCTCTAACAATGACACAAATTAATTTGACTGGAGTTACTGCTCTTCAAAATATTGCTGCAGGAACTACAATTACTTTACGATATTACGCAAGTGGTCAAACGACTACAGGAGGTTGGGGTTTTCTTTCGGCATCTGCTGGAACAAATGGCCTTGCAATAGGCGGTACTGTTGCTTCTGCTGGAGTTGTAGCCCCCACCACTCAAGCCTCCGCTATAGCCTTTAGCAATGTAACTTCAAGTGGTATGAAAATAGACTGGACAAATGGTAATGGCACAAGCAGAGCTGTATTTGTGAAAGAAACCTCGGGCACCATTTCCAATCCAATAGATGGCACAACATATACTGCAAGCACCGATTGGTCTGCTAAAGGCACTCAGTTAGCTACATCAGGTTATTATTGCGTTTATAATGGAACCAGCACCACGGTAACTTTAACCAATCTTGCTGCCAGCACTGCCTATTATGTACAAGTATTTGAATATAATGGCACAGCAGCAACATCAAAATATTATACTGCAACTGCAACCAACAATCCAAACAATCATACTACTTCGGCAGCTTCAACTCCTTTAATTACAGTAACCGGAACAATAAATGCTTTTGCAAACACCCTTATAAATTCAACATCAGCAGAACAAAACTATAATGTTTCAGGTGCTAACCTTACTAATAATATTGCAATTACTCCACCATCAGGTTTTGAAATTTCAACAGGAACAGGCTTGGGTTTCTCCCCAACCAATCCTATCACACTTACAAAAGACATCAACGGAACAGTAGCACCAACCCCTATTTATATTAGATTCGCACCAACAGCAGCTCAGGCATATAGTGGTTTTATAACTCATATAAGTTCAGGGGCTGTTCAGGCCGATCAAGCTTTAAGCGGGACTGGGATTAAAGCCGAATCTACAAATCATTGCACTAATATAACTTCAGGAGCGGGCGCACCTTCTTATAGTGCAATTATTGTATCTTGGACAGATGCCACGAGTGGCATCCTGCCTGATGGATATTTAATTAAAGGAAGTACTGTTGGATATAGTTCAATAACAGCTCCCATTGATGGGACAATAGAAGCAGATGGCGGATTAGTCAAAAACATTGCACAGGGAATGGGCATTTATGAATTCACAGGCCTAAGCACTAGCACTCCTTATTATTTTAGAATTTTCCCTTATACCAATAGTGGAAGTACCATTAACTATAAAACAGATGGCACAGTTCCCGAAACGACAACAACCACAGATGCTCTGCCAGTTTTAACCTATACATGGAACGTAGCTTCGGGTAGCTGGAATACAGCCGCTAGCTGGACACCTGCCAGAACCTTTCCTGCTATTAGTGATATTTTAGTTTTTGACGGATCGACACAATCGGCTCCCTCTGTTACTCTTAATTTTTCCTCACCTCAAAGCATCGGAAGATTAAAAGTTATTAATAATGCAAATGTAACATTTGCAACTTCTGATGCAGCTAGAACTTTAAACATTGGATATGCAGGGGTAGCTTCTCCTCAATTAGAAGTAGCTTCTGGTTCTATTTTAAATGTAAGTGCTGCAAATGCAGTAACTATTAAAGTTTTAAGTGGATTTACAGGAAGCATTTCGGGAAATATCACCTTCTCAGCCTCATCAGGCTCAATAGCGCATAAATTATTAGCCGGAGACGCCAGCGGCATAACATTTAACAGTGGTTCAACATTTACAGCAGGGGCTAACTTTTCTGGCAATGCCTTTGGAGCCGCAGCCCCATATAATGCAGTTATTTTCGCAAGTGGTTCAACTTATATTTTTGAAGCTGGGAGCAATCCATTTGGAGCTTTAGCGCCATCAAGCGTTGTAGTATTTCAGACTGGAAGTTCATATAAACAGAAAGCGAATCTTTCTCCTTCATTAAGTGGCAGAACTTTTGCTAATTTAGAAATTGATTTCACAGCATTTAGCCAGTCTATGACAGGAGCAGGAGCTTTTACTTGTGATAATTTCACTATAACTAATGCTACTACTGTTGGTTTTAATCTTACAGGAGGTGTAAACATCAAGGGTAATATTGCAGCTAATAGTGGATCTTTAAGTTTTTCTCCTGCCTCTTTAAATACAATTAACTTTAATGGTTCATCAACTCAAACTATTAGTGGTAGTGGAACTCTTACTTTTGGCTCAAATGCAAGTATTGTTGTAGACAATGCAGTTGTTGCAGACAGGAATGTTACTTTTGGAGGTAATTTAACCATAAACGCCGCTAAGTCTTTAACAGTAAATGCGGCAAAACAGCTAACAGTTACAGGCACCCTAACTAACAATGCCGGAACAACAGGCTTAGTTTTAAAATCAGATGCCACAGGCACTGCCTCATTGATTCATAATACAGCAGGAGTTGATGCAACAGTAGAACGCTACTTAGTTCAAGGAGTAACAACTCCATTAGCAGTTAAAGAATATCATTTTGTTTCTTCTCCTCTAGCCAATGCCCTTTCAAATGTGTTCACTGGTTATTATATGTATAAATTTACAGAATCTACTAATGCTTGGTCAAGCATGTTAGCTAACCAATCTATAGGAGTAATGAAAGGATATACTGTATACAAATCGGGCATGAGTTCCGACACACGTAGTTTTGCAGGAACACTAAACAATGGATCCATAGGCAGTGTAGATAATCTTACACATGCTAATAATGCATTATACGGCTGGAATTTAGTTGGAAACCCTTATGCCTCTCCTATTAATTGGGATGCAAGCACAGGATGGACAAAAACAAATGTAGATGGAGCTATTTATTTCTGGATAGAAGCAAGCAAGTCTTATTCTTCCTATGCTGCAGGTGTTGGCACAAATGGAGCAAGCAATTACATTGCATCCATGCAAGGGTTTTTCGTTAAAGCATCAGTAGTGAATTCAACAGCAACCTTAATGATGGACAATAATGTTAGAGTTCATAATGGACAAACATTCTTAAAGAATAATACCAATAACACTTTAAGACTTGCAGTAACAAACGGAGATTTCTCAGACGAAACTGTTGTTCGCTTCAAACAAGAATCAACCAATCTTTTCGATTCGAAATGGGATGCCAATAAACTAATGTCAGAAGATGCCATTGCACAACTATACACACTCGCCGGCAACGAAGACTTATCTATCAACACCCTCCCCGAAATTAGCAACAACTTAATGGTTCCTTTAAACTTAAAAGTAAACCTAAACGGAACCTATACCATCACTGCAAGCGAATTAACCAGTTTCGATGCTACTGAAATCTACTTAGAAGACCTTAACACCAAACAACTGATTCATCTTAACGAACAGGCTTCATATTCTTTCAATGCAGAAACAAATGATGCAGCTAATCGTTTTATGTTGCACTTTGGCACACCTGCTACCATCAACGAAAGCAATGCTTCTTCTTTGAATGCCTATGCTTCAGGAAACAACATTTACATTAACAACCCTACTCTGTCTAACGTCAAAGAAGTTGTAATTTACAACACTTTAGGTCAGGTTGTAAGTAGTTTCAAACCTGCAACAGTTAGTCTGTATGTTTATAATCTGAATACTACAGCCGGAAGTTATATTGTAAAAATAATTACCGACCAGAGAGTAATCAGTAATAAAGTAAACTTTAGATAATCAGGCGACTAAAAAGTCACTAATCTTAATCCAACTTCATTTTACGTAGAAGTTAGGAACACTAAAAAAGACGGAAACTTCTCCGTCTTTTTTTTATAAAGTCAAAATCATGTCATTTTATGTTCTCTAAATGAAATTTATTGTAACTTTACCGTCCAAATTAACATTAATATTTTGCGTTAATATAAACTTTGTATCCCAATGCATGTTTAATATACAAGAACGCAAGCATTTCTAATTAATCTAAATACTGCATTTGCCTTTATTTACTTTTTGAAATAACAACAACCACCTTAAATGAAAAAAACATTCCTTTTTATTGCTTTAATCTTTCAATTGTCATTAAGTAATATTCATGCTCAAAATCATATTCAACTTTGGGGAACCACTAGCCTAGGAGGAGTTGATAATTTTGGCACCATTTTTCATTACATGCCAAATTCTTCTGTTTTAACAACAGACTATTCCTTTCAAAGCGATGCCCCTGGTAGTAAGCCAGGATACAACGAGCTAATCGATGGAGGGAATGGCAAATTATATGGGACTGCCAAAACTGGAGGCTTATACGACTTAGGAGTAATCTTCGAGTGGGACCCTATTACAAATTTATATTCTAAGAAAGTTGATTTCAATGGCAGCTTAAAAGGAAGTTTCCCAGAGGGAAGTTTAGCAATTTACAACGGGAAAATGTATGGAATGACTTCAGAAGGGGGAACTAATAGCCTTGGAACTATCTTCGAATGGGATCCTATTACGAATATATTCACTAAAAAAGTCGACTTCTCTGGTACTGCTAATGGGAGTTACCCATTAAGAGATTTAGTTTTACTTGGGAATAAATTTTACGGAATGACCTTTCAGGGCGGAATAAATAACCTAGGCTCCATCTTCGAATGGGATCCTACCACTAATGTTCTAATTAAGAAAATTGATTTCGATGGCACCTTAAAAGGGAGTCGACCTTATGGCAACTTAACATACTTGACTGGTAAATTTTACGGGATGACTTATACTGGCGGCACTAGCGACCTAGGGGTTATTTTCGAATGGGATAATACTACAAATGCATTTCTAAAAAAACAAGATTTCAACGGCACTAACGGCAGTGCTCCGCTTGGAAGTCTAAAAGAATATAATGGCAAACTCTATGGCATGACCTTAATGGGCGGAACAAGTGATAAAGGAACGATTATTGAATGGGACCCTATTACAAATATATTGCTTAAGAAATTCAATTTTGCAGACACAGCTACGGGTGTTTATCCATACGGGAACTTAACTTTGAATAAGAATAATAAATTTTACGGTCTGACAAGTGAAGGTGGGGTAAACAATATTGGCACCTTGTTTGAATGGGACCCTGCAAGCAATAGTTTCGTTAAAAAACAAAACTTCGAATTATTAGCCAAAGGGTCAAACCCTTTTGGTAATTTAACCATACTATCAAACAAGTTTTATGGAATGACATTTTCGGGCGGGATTAGTAATATGGGGACTATTTTCGAATGGACACTTTCAACTAATCTGCTTGTAAAGAAAATTGATTTTAACTCCGCATCAAAAGGAGGAAATCCATACAACAGCCTATTATACCTTAACTCTAAATTTTATGGAACCACCAACCTCGGCGGCATAAATGAAAACGGCGCAATTTTTAACTGGAATCCCTTGAATAACACCTATACTAAGAATCAAGACTTTTCTTCCACACTTACTGGGAATCTGCCTTATTGTGGCTTGATAAATTTAGGCACTAAATTGTATGGATTAACATCAACGGGAGGAACCAATAATTTAGGGGCAGTGTTTGAATTTGACACAACTACTAACATCATTACAAAAAAACTCAATTGTGCAACTACTACAGGTAGCTACTCTTATGCAAATTTAACTTATTTCAATGGGAAATTCTACGGAATGACTAATCAGGGAGGAACTTCCGATTTAGGTACAATTTTCGAATGGAATGCCACAACAAACATTTACACTAAGAAACAAGATTTCACAGGGACTGCAAAAGGGGCAACTCCTTATGGGAATTTAGTCCTTTACAATTTAAAATATTACGGACTTACTTATAGCGGGGGGACTAATGATGATGGCGCAATTTTCGAATGGGATCCAACGACAAATATATTTACTAAAAAAATTGATTTTGCTCAAACAGCTAAAGGGAACTATCCTGACGGAAGCATGCTAAATTATAATGGCAAATTTTATGGAACAACCACAAGTGGAGGAAGTAATAATTTCGGAGTAATTTTCGAATGGGATCCAACTACCAATGTTTTTATTAAAAAAATTGATTTTGATGGCACTCCTAAAGGAAGCTCCCCAACCGGATCATTAACTATTTCGAATGGGATTATTTATGGTGTTACCAATGATGGTGGATTATATAACAAAGGTGTTTTATATAAATGGAATCCTACTACTAACCTTTTCACGAAACTTGTTGATTTTAACATTACAAATGGAGCTAACCCTAAATACTCAAAGTTAATAGAAGTTTTTTCCAATTCGGCTCCGATAGTAAATTATCATTCTGACACAGTTCATGTTTGTATATCATCAAATTCATTCACAACATTTGGAATGTCAGACATAAATCTTGACACTTTGAGCTTTTCAATTGTTTCATCAAACCCCTCTCTTATAACAAACTCAGGGATTCTAATATCTACTTTAAGCAGTAATAATTACCGAATTGACCTCACTCCTATTTCTGGCATCACAGGCTTATCAACCATTACCATTACTGCTAATGATGGTTATGGCGGAATTACTTCATTTAACTTTGTCGTAAATGTACATCCTAAACCTACAGTTGGCGTTGTGGCAGATGTAACAGATATCTGCGAAGGAAATTCTGTTACTCTAAATGGGACTGGAGCTTCAACCTATATTTGGAGTAATGGCATTACAAATAATGTTGCTTTTTACCCAACTGTAAATGGGACTTATTATGTTACGGGCAGCGATATTTTCGGTTGCTCTAACACTTCTCAAGTGTCTATTACGGTGCACCCTCTGCCAATCGCAGCTGGGACCATTTCAGGCAGTAATACTGTTTGCCAAGGACAAAGCTCTGTTAATTACAGTGTTCTTCCTATTGCAAATGCCACTACCTATATTTGGACATTCCCTAACGGAGCAACTGGAAGTAGCTCTACTGACAATGTTGCTGTTGATTTTAACACCTCCTCTATTTCGGGTAATATTACAGTAATGGGGCATAATTCATGTGGGAATGGGGCTGCAACATCATTTCCCATTATTGTAAATCCACTACCTGTTAGTCCGACTTCAATTACTGGCTTAACAATTGTTTGTCAAGGACAAAACGCAGTTACTTACTCTGTGCTTCCTATTGATAATGCTATTACTTATTTATGGACTACGCCCATTGGAGCAATTGGAACAAGTTCATCAAATAGTATTACCATTGATTATGGCACGTCGGCTATTTCAGGAAATATAACAGTTAAGGGCCATAACACTTGTGGTGATGGTGTAGCATCAAGCATTCCAATTACAGTGAATCCTTTGCCTGTGAATGCAGGAAGTATTTCGGGTTTCACAACCGTTTGCCAAGGGCAAAATTCAGTGAGCTATACTGTGGCCCCTATTCTTAATGCAACTTCTTATGTATGGTCATTACCTTCAGGTGCGACTGGTGTAAGTTCAACAAATAATATCATTATTGACTATAGCACTTCAGCATTATCGGGTAATATTAGTGTTAAAGGACATAATTCTTGTGGTGATGGAATTAGTTCATCAATAGCAATAACAGTGAATCCTTTACCCTTAAGTGCAGGAAACATTTCAGGTTTTACAACTGTTTGCCAAGGGCAAAACACAATAACATATTCTGTAGCACCTATTTTAAATGCAACTTCTTACACCTGGACATTACCCTCTGGGGCAAGTGGGACGAGTTCTACCAGCAGTATTATAGTTAATTATAGTAATTCTGCTACTTCAGGTTTGCTTACTGTTAAAGGCCATAATGATTGCGGTGATGGAATGGTCTCAAATTTGGCAGTAACCGTAAACCCATTGCCTGCTAATGCCGGCACAATTGTGGGTTCTTCAATAGTTTGTCAGGGGCAAAACTCTGTAAGTTATAGTATCGCCCCCGTTGCAGAAGCTACCTCATATATTTGGACTCTTCCTAATGGGGCAATTGGAAATAGTTCCACAAATTCAATAACAATCAACTATAACACATCTGCTATTTCGGGTAATATTTCAGTAAAGGGTCATAATTCATGTGGTGATGGGATATTTTCAACATTGGCAATTACTGTGAACCCTCTTCCGGTTAATGCAACTACAATTTCAGGAAACACTGTTGTTTGTCAAGGGCAAAGTTCAGTTGTTTATTCTATTCCTGCCATAGCAGAAGCAACTTCTTATATTTGGACTTTGCCAACAGGTGCAAGTGGAGTAAGTTCTTCAAATAGTATTACTGTAGATTATAGCACTTCAGCCATATCGGGAAACATTTCAGTAAAAGGTCATAATAATTGTGGCGATGGTGGTATTTCGAATTTAGCAATTACAGTAAACCCATTGCCTGCTTTAGCCGGAGCAATTTCTGGACTAACAACAGTTTGCCAGGGCCAAGGGGCAGTAAATTATTCCGTTTCTCCAATTCAAAATGCCACTTCATATTCATGGACTCTTGTAAGTGGAGCAATAGGAAGCAGTTCTATTAATAATATTTCTGTTGATTACGGAAGTTCTGCTACTTCGGGGAATATCATTGTAAAAGGCAATAATTCATGTGGGTATGGTGTTGCATCGAGTTTAGCTGTAATAGTAAATCCATTGCCATATAATGCTGGCGTTGTAACAGGTGAAAGTATCGTTTGTCAGGGGCAGAGCTTGGTATTATATTCCATTGCAACAATTCCTGAAGCAAGTTCTTATACTTGGACTATTCCTTCAGGAGCAACAGGAAGCAGTTCTTCAAATAACATTAGCCTTAATTTCACTACTACGGCTGTTTCAGGAAACATAATTGTTAAGGGACATAATTCGTGTGGAGATGGAATATCATCATCAAAAGCAATAATCGTTAATCCATTACCTGAACTTGCAGGGGCTATTACGGGCTTGACCACTGTTTGTCAAGGTCAGAATACCGTAAGTTATTCCATTACTCCTTTAAGTAATGCCACCTCTTATGTATGGACTTTACCTTCGGGTGCAAGTGGTTCAAGTACTACTAACAGCATTTTAGTCAATTTCGGCACATCTGCTATTCCTGGAAACATAAGCGTTAAGGGTCATAATGCATGTGGAGATGGAATAGCTTCCACTTTGTCAATTAATGTTAATCCTTTACCCTCATCAGCAGGTGCTATTTCGGGTTTAACCAATGTTTGTCAGGGACAAAGTAATGTAAAATACATTGTTCCTCAAATTGCAAACGCCTCTTCATATGTTTGGACCTTGCAAGGTGGAGCTTCTGGCAACAGCAGCAGTGACAGCATAAAAGTAAATTATGCCTACTCGGCTGTTTCAGATAATATTTCAGTAAAAGGATTTAATAGTTGTGGCAATGGACCTTCTTCAAGCTTGGCTATCAATGTTATCCCCATACCAAATTATCCTCTAAGCGTAAATTTAATTCAAAATCTCTCTAATTTATGTGCAGGAGATACGGTTGTGCTTAAAGCTGTGCCTACGAGTGGAGGGAATTCGCCAAGTTTCCAATGGTTTTTAAATGGAGCTTATACGGGAATTAGTGATTCAGTTTATAGTTTTGTGCCTCAAAGTCTTGATAGTGTATATTGTATTGTTACTTCTTCACTAAATTGTCTAGCATCAAATATTATAAAATCTGAAGTCATTCCTTTTCAAATTGCCCAGAACAGAACACTTCATATTAAGCTATTTTTAGAAGGTTTGTTTTATAATAATGCCATGGTAGAAACTATGGACGGTTGGAGCGCCACCCCTCAATGGGGATTTGGCATTGCCGACAAAGTTACCCTCGAACTGCATCAGGAAAATGATCCTTACACAGTTGTTATCTCCCAAAACAACCTAGATTTATTAACTGATGGAACTATCACTTCTTCAACACCCTGTGCTAATAGAGGTGACTATTACATTGGAATAAAAACCCGAAATCATTTACAAACCTGGTCGAGATTGGCTATTCCTTTTAATCTTCTTTCAGTGAATTACGATTTTACCACAAGCGCATTGCAAGCTTATGGACAAGATGCACAGGTGCAAGTTTCGCCTAATGTGTATGCTTTTTATTTAGGCGATCTAGATCAATTCGGATGGGTTGATTCTGATGATTATAACATATTTGAACCTAATCTTACCAATGGTGATGTGGGCTTTCTGATTTCCGATTTTAACGGTGACGGATGGGTCGATTCGATGGATTATAATCTCGTGGAGCCCAGATTAACATATGGAACAACAGCTTCATATCCAACCATGAAAAAAAAATAAATTTTAAACCTTTATTTTCTTCAGTAATTAAAAAGCTGAACCCACATAGTGAGTTCAGCTTTTTTTTAATGCAATGATCTTATCACAGATCCCAAAAAATCAGATTATTGATTGCTGCTAATTTGATGATAGATGCTTAAAATCTGTGGAATTATCATTGTTGAATTATCGTTCTTAATAACAAAATCAGAATGTTCGCATTTATATGCATCGGCATACTGAGTATTAAGCCGTTCAAGGATTTGTTCTTCTGAAAGATGATCCCTTTGTTTCACCCTCTCGATAGAAACATCTCGTGGTGCAGAAACCGTAATTACTATATCGAATGAAGCTTCTAATTGATTTTCAAAAATAATAGCTGATTCAATGGCTACAAAAGCCAACTCTTCACGTTTAGAACACCATTTTTTAAAATCATCTAAAACCAAAGGATGCAGTATTGCTGTTAATTCAGCCAGCATTGTTTTATCGATAAACACTTCGCTTGCGATTATTTTCAAATCTAAACTACCATCATCATTTAACACTTTACTGCCTATAAGAGATTGCACCTTTAGGCTAACTTCCGGATTGCTGTAAAACTTTCGTGATTCGTGATCAGCCCTATATACCGGAATTCCTAATATTTCAAAAACATTAGCTACGAGGCTTTTTCCGCTACCCATATTACCAGTAATTGCGATAGTTTTCATTACTTTAGTATTATATATTCAACATAAGATGGTTCAATGTAGAGCACTTTTACTTCGGCGGGGAAATGAGTTAATTTCAGCTTGATTTTCTTGGAATTAATCTTGCTCAGCGCCTCTTTGTTTATCATTAGGGTAAACATGTCGGAGGTAATGGTTTTGAAATCTTTATAGGCGACTAAGCATTTCACCGAAACATTGCCCGGGAAGAACTTCAGCTTTAAATTCGTCGAATCGCAGGTTACGGGAACCATAAAGCTTGTTTCGGTGTATTTTTCGATAGGAATATGAATGTCGACATTTTGCAGGGGCATTATACAATGGAGTTTTGGCTTTATCAGCGGCAAACTGATGTCTTGCGAAGCACTCAAATTCGTGAGCTTCTGGCTTTCAGTTTCGATGTAATGCAGTTTTTTTAGCGCAGCATTGGTAGTAATAACTTCAACGCTATCTGGAATTGTCTTGATTTTGCCGTGAAGATAATAGGATGTTTCAAAATCGAGGTTAAGGTTGGGTTTCACAGGCAACTTTGCAGTTACAGCCTTTTCCAGCATAAACGAAAACGTATCCCGCGTCATTTGAATGTTGGAGAATGGGATTCCAAGTTGAATGGAAACCTGACTTATAATTTCTGCCGAACTTAAGTTAGAAGATCCTTTCAGTATTTCCTCGTCGAGATTGCTTTTTTTCAAACGCACTTGGAGGGTCTGCACAGGCGAAAATATTTGTTTCAGGAAGAGCTGCAGTCCATTCGACTTAATCTGGAGATAAAGCTGATTATCCGGAACATTCACCAATATCCTGTCGGTATAAGGGTACACAAAGTCTACCGAATAAGTCGAGGTTATGGTTATATCGTGGGCATAGCGAATAAAGAACCAGCTAAAAAAGGAAATCAACAGGCATATTATGAAAATATTCCCCTTAAAACTTAGATATTTTCGGGCTAATGGCGTATTTGCAGAGACATTTTCTGCCACAATACCTTATTTATTTTCTGCGTTCAGCTGGGCTGAATTATCCATTGCAACGGCTGACTTTTCAATTTTCAACTTGTTAAGTCCTTCCACTTCAATGATAAAGGTAGTATCGTTCACTTCAACAATTTTTCCGTGTATACCACCAATAGTAACGATGCGATCGCCTTTTTTCAGTGCTTCGCGGAATTGTTTCATTTGTTTGGTTTTTTTCATTTGTGGACGAATCATGAAAAAATAGAAAACAACAACAATAAGTACCAGGAAAATGATTGAGCTATATCCGCTTCCACTTGCTCCATCGGCTGGAGGGGCCATTAATAACAGATTAAATAAATTCATAATGATTTGTTTTTTTAAGTTTGGTTTAAAGTTCTACGACATTCGCTTTTATTGAAAGCTGTATTGAATTTGGGTTTGTGTTTGATAATATTGTTACGGTCTTATGTTGAAATCCTATTCTGCCTTCAGAGTTAAAACTAACATCTATAGTTCCTTCGCCTCCTGGTTTAACAGGTTGTTTAGGATAATCGGCAACGGTGCAACCACATGAGGCTGATGCCGAAGCAATAATTAAATCTGATTTACCAACATTTTTAAATGAAAATGAGAATTTTACTTTTTCGCCTTGGTTTAATTTACCAAAATCGTGCATTTCTTCACGAAATTGTATCTTAGGACCATCTGATGCAGACCCACTTCCATCGGCCGAATTTTGGTTTTTAACCAAATCGGTTGAAATGCCACCATCGTTAGAGCTACAAGAGATAAGCAGGCTGATTAGAGGGACTATAAAAAGATATATTGCTTTTTTCATATTTCAAAGTGCAAAAGTAGTTAATTTTAAGATATCCTTGTGTTTGAAAAAAATATTTTGATTAATTAACATTTTGATGTTCTGTAGGTTTATTTCAGCAAAGGGATTTTCTTAATGAATTGTTGAATTTGGATTTTGTGTTGCTTGCCTGAATTGATCAGATGAGGGCTTACTCAAATGAAAAACTTTAGGCAGATAATTTTCTCGCAGCAGCAAAACCTCTGCTACATCAATCCTCTACCCGATTTTTTTATAAGCTTATCTTTCTGAAATTCAATAGCAAGGCGGTCGAGAATTCCATTGATGAAGATTTTGCTTTTGGGAGTGCTGAAAAACTTCGAAATTTCGATGTATTCATTTAATGAAACTTTTATCGGAATTGAAGGAAAGTTAAGCAGCTCGCAAATGGCCATTTTAATCAGTAAAATATCCATATAGGCAAGGCGTTCGTAATCCCAATTGGTTAATTTCGATTCGATAATGGTTCTGAATTCTTCGCTATGAATTGCTGTCTGCCTGAATAATTCTAACATAAACAGCCTGTCGTCGTCGTCTTTTCCCTTAAAAAGATCGGGGAGCAGATAATATTCATCAAACTTTTCCTCGAAAAGATTAATCGTCTTAATGGTTAATACATTCGCGGTGTCGTAATCATCAGTCCAGTAGATACTTTTATCTTCATAGAACTCCTCTAGCATTTCCGACTCGGTGAAAATGTTCTGAATTATCTTAACAATCAATTCCTTATCTTCAATATAATTATCAGTAGGATTGGTTTTATATTTCTGGAACCATTTGCTATCATTAATTTTAACAAAAAGTTTCCGAATGAGTTCGTGTTCATCGCCCCAATTGATTTTAAATTCATTCAACTGCTTTTGGAAATGCCGATTGGCGCGCAATTGTTTGATAAATCTGTTATCGATAAAACGCATATTGGGATTGACTTCTTCCTCGGTTGGAAAGAATTTCCCTTTGGCTTCTTCCTGCCTTTTGTCGGCATAATCGATAATTTCGGTCAACAATGAAAACTGATAAATGCAAAGCTCTGTTAGTTTCTTGAAATTCAGCAATAATAATTTTTCACCTTCGGCTAAATTATCTTTGTTATTCATTAAAAAAGCGTAAAGCGATTGTAGGACTTTCACCCTTAAATATCTTCTGTTGAGCATTCGTTTCCCTGTATTTTTTCGCTGCAAAGGTAGAATTTTATATCAAGTTTCAAGCCTTAGTAGAGTATTTAATTTTTTTATCACCTTGATTAATATCATTTGCCAATTTATTGAAGCAAGGCAAGGGAGGGAACATAAATAGGAAGTTTAAACTTAATTAGGAAAGTCATTTAGCCTGAGTAGAGAATATTGAAGTCAGATTTCCATCTGCCGAATTTCAGTGCTTTTCAATAGAATTATCATATTTTAACCTGACCTTTGAAAGATTTACTAACTGAATAATAAGCACTTATAAACCCATTAAACTTAGAATATCGGCATTGAATTTCACAATATTTACTAATATTACACCCCTTGTGGCGTTCGATGCCAGGGGTGTGGCGTTCGTTCCCAGGGGTGTGGCGTTCGATGCCAGGGGTGTGGCGTTCGATGCCAGGGGTGTGGCGTTCGATGCCGGGGTGTGGCGTTCGATGCCAGGGGTGTGGCGTTCGTTCCCGGGGTGTGGCGTTCGATGCCAGGGGTGTGGCGTTCGTTCCCGGGGGGTGTGGCGTTCGATGCCAGGGGTGTGGCGTTCGTTCCCGCACATGAAAATATAAATCTTTCAGATGAAATATTAAAAATTTCATATCCGAGATTAAAGCAAACACCCCTGAGAAAAAAGCAAAGAGATGAAAGATTAAAGCAAACAACCCTAGGGAAAAAGCAAAGAGATGAAAGATTAAAGCAAACAACCCTGAGAAAAAAGCAAAGAGATGAAAGATTTAAGCAAACAACCCTAGGGAAAAAGCAAAGAGATGAAATATTAAAGCAAACAACCCTAGGGAAAAAGCAAGGAGATGAAAGATTAAAGCAAACACCCCTGAGGAAAAAGCAAACACCCCGCAGATTTAAGCAAACAGGTGAAATTTTCAAGCAAACACCCCGTGGATTTAATCACGCATCTCTTTGCTTTAATCACCCATCTCTTTGCTTTAATCACCCATCTCTTTGCTTTAATCACGCATCTCGTTTTTTTAAACTCGCACCCCTTTGTTTTAAGCCCACAACCCTTTGTTTTAAGCCCGCATCACATTACTTAAATCTCTCATCTTAAAACTTAATACTTTCATCTTAAAACTTAAAACTCTCATCTTAAAACTTAAAACTCTCATCTTAAAACTTAAAACTTAACACTTAAAACCATACTCTTCCATCTTAAAACTTAACACTTAAAACTTAAAACCATACTCTTCCATCTTAAAACTTAACACTTAAAACTTAAAACCATACTCTTCCATCTTAAAACTTAACACTTAACACTTAAAACTTTACTCCATTCGATTAATAATTCATCCCACCTGATGTTTGTTATCTTTTGATGAATAATGAATTATAGCTGTTTCGGGAAATGATGAATTGGGGATGAACCGAAGCCCAGACTTCAAATGGGCTGCACACAAATCCATTAAGCCCAAGAACCAAAAAAACTAATGCCAAACCCTAACTTTATGATAGACTTCAAAAAACAAGATCGAACTTATAAAATTCCGGAAATCGCTTCCTTCTTTTCGTTAAAAAAACATAAGTAATACCCCGATAATTCATTCTCCTATAAAATGTAAATTGCTATGATTCAAAACTAGGGGGCGAATTTCGAGCAAGGTCGACATAAAAGTTTTCATCAAAAAGAAAAAATATTGGTGTGATGCATGAATATTTTATATTTTTGCACTCCTTTGAATTATCAAACATAAATATAATAGAGATGGAAGAATTTGAAAAAAGAGGAAGAGACGAAATATACTCGAAATCGGTAAGAGCAGGGAAAAGAACCTATTTTTTTGATGTGAAAGTGACTCGCCACGACGAAAAATACCTCACCATAACCGAAAGCAAAAAACGGTTTGATGAAGAATCGGGGAAGTTTGTTTTCGAAAAACATAAAGTATTTCTCTATCACGAAGATTTCGAAAAATTTGTTGATGGGCTAAATGATGCATTGAATTTTATTCAAACCGGAGAGGAACCCATTGTCGAAGAAAGCACCCCTATTGAACTTAAAAGTTATTCAGATATCCAATTTGAAGATCTGGATGATGATTTTAATAAAAGCGGAAATAGCATTTAAACTAAGAGGCAAAATGCCTCAAAACAGCCAATTAAGGCTGAGAATTTTTTCTACCAATAAAACATAAATTAACATGGGAAAGGTTATTGCAATAGCCAATCAAAAAGGAGGTGTCGGGAAAACTACAACCGCCATTAATCTTAGTGCAAGTCTGGCAGTGTTGGAATACAAAACCCTGCTCGTTGATGCCGATCCGCAATCGAATGCTACTTCCGGGGTTGGCTTCGATCCGAAAAGCATAAAGACAAGTATATATGAGTGCGTCATCGATGATGTTGAGCCCCAAAATATAATACTCGAAACCTCAACGCCTAATTTGTTTCTCATCCCGTCGCACATCGATTTGGTGGGCGCCGAAATAGAAATGATCAACCTTCCGAATCGCGAGAAAATGATGCGGAAAGTCCTCAACAAGGTTAAAGACGATTACGATTTTATCGTTATCGATTGCTCTCCATCTTTAGGCCTCATCACAGTGAATGCGCTCACGGCAGCCGATTCAGTAATAATTCCGGTGCAGTGCGAATATTTTGCACTTGAGGGTTTGGGGAAACTGCTGAATACCATTAAAATTGTTCAGTCGCGCCTGAATCCAAATTTGGACATTGAAGGCATTTTGCTCACTATGTATGATTCGAGGCTGCGCCTATCAAATCAGGTGGTTGAAGATGTAAGAACGCATTTCCAACAAATAGTTTTCGACACCATCATCTATAGAAATGTCAAGTTGAGCGAAGCTCCAAGCTTTGGCGAGACCATCATCATGCACGATGTCAACAGCAAAGGCTCCATCAACTACCTGAACCTTGCCCGCGAAATTCTGCAAAAGAACAATCTTACAAAAATTAGTGAAACTGAAAAACATATAGCCATATAAATGAATACTAAAAACAAAGGACTGGGAAGAGGACTAAGCTCGCTTTTACAAAGCGGCGAAGAAATTGATGCCGCGATAGAGGCATCTATAGCCAATCGTTCAGCAGAAATATTTTGCGAAATTCCAATTCAGCAAATTATAGCCAATCCTTTTCAACCGCGCACCACGTTTGAAGAAAATTCCCTCAAGGAATTATCCGATTCCATCATTAAACAAGGAATAATTCAGCCGATTACAGTTCGCAAAGTAGGGAAAGATAAGTTTCAGCTGATTTCTGGAGAAAGACGCTTTCGTGCATCACAACTTGCAGGCCTCGAAAAAATCCCGGCCTACATTCGTCTAGCCGACGACGTGCAAATGTTAGAAATGGCATTGGTCGAAAACATTCAGCGCGAAAACCTCAACCCTATCGAAATCGCCATTACCTTTCAGCGTCTCATCGATGAATGTTCCCTCACTCAAGAACAACTCAGCGAACGCGTGGGGAAAAACCGCTCCACCGTTACCAATTTCATCCGCCTGCTTAAGCTTCCTGCCGAAATACAGATTGCGGTGAGAGACGGAGCCATTAGCATGGGGCATGCCCGCGCTCTCATTACTGTCGATTCGAACGAAAAGCAGATAAAACTACTGAACCTCATTCTTCAAAAATCTCTTTCTGTTCGCCAAATTGAAGAGTTGGTGAAAGCCTCGGCAAAACCTACAACGGCAAATGCCAAAAGCAAACATAACATTCTTCCCGAAAAGATAGAAAAGGCTCGCTCACATATAGCAAGCAAGATAATAAGTCCGATCGTTATCAAACGCAATCTAAAAGGGAAAGGACAAATTGCCATCCCCTTTACTTCCGATGCCGAATTGGAAAGAATCATTAATATTTTAGCTCAATAATGTGTTATCAGAGCAAAAATGCACAAACTGAAAACATTTCAAAAACTACCTTTCCAAAGGGGTATTATGTAGTTTGTTTCGTTTTCGCTATGTTTGCATTTAGCTCAACATCTTTTTCGCAAGCCGATTCAAGCAAAGTAAAAAAAGACACCACTGTCGTTACCCATTCCCCTGCTAGGGCAACCTTAATGTCGACTGTTTTGCCGGGTCTTGGACAATTTTACAATAAGAAATACTGGAAAATCCCTATAGTTTATGCTGGATTAGGCTTAACAGTATATTTCGCCATCACCAATTATCAACAGTATTCGATTTACAAGGATGCTTATCGATTAAGAACAGATGGCGATACAACGACAATAGACAACCGCTTTTCGAGATATTCTGATGCCTCGGTTCTATCGGCTAAAAACTACTACCAAAGAAATTATGAATTATCCTGCATAATTGGTGTTCTCGTTTATTTACTGAATATTATTGACGCCTCCGTTGATGCCAATTTATTCGACTTTAATATAAATGAAGATATTTCTATGAATATAAGTCCTACATCAAATTATTCATTATTAAGTCAAAAAGCATCGTATACGGGAATTAAATTCTCTTTAAAATTTTAAGATATGAAAATAGCCATTATTGGATATGGGAAAATGGGCAAAGAAATTGAAAAAGTTGCCAAAGAACGTAAGCATGAAGTTGTTGCCATTATTGACGCTGAAGAAGACTGGATTGATGAAGCAGATAATATTGCTAAAGCAGAGGTTGCTATTGAGTTTTCCACTCCCGAAACTACCATATCTAATGTGATGCTTTGCTTTAAAAATGACCTTCCCGTAGTATTAGGCTCCACAGGATGGTATGATAGATTAGAAGAAATAAAGAATTATTGTAAGGATAATCATAAAACCTTACTCTATTCGCCTAACTTTAGCATAGGAGTGAATGTCTTTTTTAAACTTAATCAGGAATTAGCCCGCTTGATGAACAACTTCGATGAATATGATGTTTCACTTGAAGAAACACATCATGTTTATAAACAAGATTCGCCCAGTGCAACAGCTTTAAAATTGGTAAACGACCTCATAAACACATTAAATCGTAAAGAAAAATGGTTGAAATCATCTATTTCGAATCCTAATGAAATAGAAGTAAAATCCTTCAGAGAAGGAAATATCCCAGGAATACACGTAGTGACTTACGAATCGGATTGCGATATTATTGAAATAAAACATTCGGCAGTAAATCGCAGGGGTTTCGCTTTAGGAGCTGTTAAATCAGCAGAATGGATTATTGGGAAAACAGGAGTTTTTGAAATGAAGGACATTCTAAACTTCGATCAGGCATAATTATCATTAATCAATTATAAATTGAATAGCAAAATCAAATTAACGATTTGAAATTCCAACAAAAGAAATAAAATCGTTTAACATACTTTAACACCCACAAAATATTATCATCGAATAAAATACGTTTAACTTGAAAAATAAATAATTATGAGCATCTACTCAATTCTTTCCTTAATTTCCATGATTGCCTCAATAGCAGGTTTATGGAAAATATTTGAAAAAGCTGGCTATAAAGGTTGGATGGCCCTTATCCCTCTTTACAACTTACATATTTGGCTTAAAATCATTAAAAAGAAATTTTGGTGGTATGTTTTTCTACTCATTCCCTTCATTAATGTATTTGTGATTCTTCTTATGGTTGTTGAGTTAGCCAAATGTTTTAAGAAATATGGCTTATTAGCGCATGCTTTAAGTGCATTATTTCCATTCATTTATTTGCCCTACCTTGGGTTTTCGAAAAAAGAAACTTATTTAAACCCTGACAAACGTCCTGTAATAAAAAAAACCATGATACGTGAATGGAGCGATGCCATTATTTTTGCTGTGATTGCAGCTACTATTATCCGCACATTCCTTGTTGAAGCCTACACTATTCCTACTTCCTCAATGGAAAGCACCCTATTGGTTGGCGATTTCCTTTTTGTAAGTAAAATAAGTTATGGTCCAAAGATTCCTAATACGCCTATCGCCTTCCCTTTTGCTCACCACACCCTTCCGCTTACTACTTCGGTTAAGTCTTACCTCGAATGGATATCTTTACCATATTATCGTTTCCCAGGTTTTGGCGATGTAAAGAACAACGATGTGGTGGTGTTTAATTATCCTGATGGAGACACCGTAATTGTTGAACG
>CAIXTV010000075.1 GCA_903922465.1 uncultured bacterium | reverse complement strand
ATTTAAGCAATCATTTAATAATAATTTTTGTATTATATTTATTATTACATTTTATTTTATTTTACCTTTGGTAGTCGTGTTAAATTATTTCTTATTTTTGAGTTTTTTGAGTGCGTTGGAAATTGACAACGCCAACTTTTTTGCGAAAAAAACATTATTTTTATCTATTTAGACCTATGCTCACTATCCTGTTACTGAAATCCATCGTCATAAGCCAATAATTGATGTTTTATGCATATTTACTACTTATTTTGCTATTATAATCATTTGGTTTGGTCTCCAGAATATTTTATTTCGTCAATAAACTTAAACCATACTGTCGGCAAGTTGTCGGCGACACTCAGACTTACTTTGGATGCTATTGTGGACATTTAGACGATGGATTGAGTGGTAATTATGTGTATATTTGCTTAATTTATGTAAATATACTCTAAGTCGGTACAATAGGGATTTTGAAATTGTGTTTTTCTTCCAAAAAAATGTTTTACTCACGAACCAACCTTTTTTGATTCATTTTTCCCCCTCTATACGCCCATAGTCATATCATAACAACATTTTTTCACTGTTATATACCGACTTAGAGCATATTTGTCAATTTGTTGCTTTTTTACTATTTTTTGATAAATATTAATATGTTTTTGTTATTTAAAAGTATTTGTTAATGCTGTATGCTGTGTTTTTGAAGAGATATGTTTAGTTACCTGATGGCTGAAATCTTTTTAAAAAGTATAGCCGTTGGTTGGTTACTTTTTAGAAAGTTGGATTTCTGGATTTTGGCAACAATTACATAAATTATCGTCATCAATTATGGAAGAGGCTACATCTACTCGTGTTAGTTCACCTAATGTTAATAATGCTCTTATTGCTAAGGTTCACCAGTGGTTTCATCATCACGAGGCTATGACACAAATTGAAGATGAGTTAAAAATTCTTATTAAAGAAGGTTCACCCTACATTCATCAGTTTTACGAAATCAAAGTATCCATGAAGTCGATTCTTCAAACTGCACTTTCTACTGAAGACCAACAGATTATGGAAACATTCCAGCAATATTGGAATCAACGAGGTGTTCCTGATAAAATAAAAATCTGGAGAACGGTGAGTTATACTATTTTGATTATTATTTTTACTTGATTGCTTATGTGAATTGTGTGCTGTGTTTTTAGGAAAACGAAGCAAAGTTTAATGAACTTACTTCTAAATTAGACCATAAGTTTAATGAGTTGGCAACTTTATTATATGGTAAAGAAGAGTTCACCAAGTATAACAAAGAATTGCTAAGAAACAAAATGGGACTAAAAACTGAAAAGGTAAACTCCATCGCTCACAATTTGATGTATTCTCCTCTCTAATTATTATTATGTTATATTTTACTTAGGCAAAGATTAGATCCGCAAAGAAGGCTACAGTTATGCCACCAACACCAACCACTGCTGTTCCTGCCTCCTCAGAGCCACTAACATCACCTACTACTGAACATGAAGCCACAGTGCCACCAACACCACCTACTACTGAACATAAAGCCACAGTGCCACCAACACCACCTACTACTGAACATGAAGCCACAGTGCCACCAACACCACTTATTACTGATCCTGAGGACGATGGAGTTTTTTATATTATCCCAAAGAAAAAGGTAAGCATATTATATTATATATTTTGTTGAGTTATTTATTTTATTATCTTTATTATTTTTATTATCAGGTCAAGAAGGTCAAGCAGAAGAAATTGGTGAGTCTAGATGACTTTTCTTCTGCGTCGGTTAATGTTGGTAATGCTAAGGAGGATAGTGATAGTGATGCTAAGGAGAATGATAGTGATGTAAAGGATGTCACACGTAGTCTTCAGGGGCTTTTTAATGCTTCTGAGAAGGCAGACAGTGATGAAGAAACAGCCAATGGGTCTACAAGAGTGAATCGATACACGAAGAGAAATTCGTTTATTAAAACTGAAGTAAATGAGAATGGAATCGTGTATGATGTATTCATGACTCCTGTCGTATTCATACTTGAATACATTGATTGCTATTTTAGATTGTTTTTTCCAGACAGACAAGTATCCATACTTGATATTTGTTGTGGAGATGGGGCATTCCGTGATGCATTCAACCAGAGAGGATACCTCAACTTTAACGAGAGGTAATATAGATTTTGCTATCTTATTTAGTTGTGAATATAATTGCATTTAATTTTTATGTTGTATAGGGATATTAACCACGCTAATCCAGCTCAACGCAGTAATTTCCTTACTAAACCAATACCCTTTTGTGAGGTCATTGTTTGCAACCCACCTTATGCTGGGAAGGGGCAGTGGATTCGTAAACTTTACGAATCAGGAATTCCTTTTGTTGCATTGTTGCCTATTGAGTCCTTATATTTGATGAATGAACGTGATTGTTTTATTGAGTTTGGGGTTCTGATTGTTGTTCCAAGCAAATCTATGTTTTTTTATAAGAATGGCGATAAGACAAAAGAGGTGACTAGAGTTGGCGAGACTGTGTGGTTTTGCGGAAACTTTCCAAGAGATATTTGCCCAGAAGCAGGACATATTAATCATATTTTCTTATCATCACTTGTTGATAAAGTCTAATGTGCTGATTGAGTGTTTATGTTGCAGTTGTGTTGTGGTATTGGTTATTATGTTAGTGTTGATGTTGTGGTCTTGGTTATAATAATTGTCAGTGTTTTTGTGGTGTTAGTGTTGCTGATCTATAAGTGCATCGGCTTCGGCATCCTGCTCAGCCTTCAATCTCTTAGTTGCTCTTTCTTTCTCAAGTTCAGCATTAGTAGTAACATCTGCAATTCTTGCTTTCATTTTCGAGTGATGAAGAACAGTAAATCTATCTTTTAATACTTTTGGAGGCACACAGCAATCACAGTCTTTAGGAAATTTATACTTTTTAATTTCGGTAGTATCCATAATAATTTATATTCAGTGGTTTACACATGTGATTTTCACATGTGAGCCGTCGACAATCACATGTGAGCCGTCGACAATCACATGTGATTTTCACATGTGTAAATGGGTAAATATCGGTATTAAGTTAATTCCGATTCAATTATTTAAAACAGTTATATTCAATCATTGGTTCTTTAGGAAAAACATATGTATATTATATTAATTGTAAAAAACATAAGAATATAATATATATACAATATATAAATGGTT
>CAIXTV010000074.1 GCA_903922465.1 uncultured bacterium | reverse complement strand
TGGCTGCAAGCATGGCATTCCAGCCCCAAACCGCGACCGGGAAATTGAACGATGTGATAATACCTACAATTCCGATAGGATGATATTGATCATACATACGGTGGAAAGGCCGTTCGGAATGCATGGTTGCTCCGTTTAATAACCGGGATTGGCCTACCGAAAATTCACATATATCAATCATTTCCTGAACTTCGCCAAGCCCTTCCTCATATATCTTGCCCATTTCGAGCGATACAAGGTAACCGATTTCTGCCTTCTTTTCACGAAGTGCTTCACCAATCTGGCGTACTACTTCAGCCCTCTTAGGTGCAGGGACAATTCGCCATTTAAGATAAGCATCCTGTGCCTTGGCAAGCAAATGTTCATAATCTTCAAGGGTGGCATTTTTTACTTTTGCGATTAATGACCCATCAATAGGTGAAAAAGACGAAGTTTCCTCGCCTTTGGTGTCCATCCATTCGCTGCCCGTGCATGCTCCCGCATTGGTAAGTTCAATCCCTAACTTTTTTAAATCTATTCTCATCTTTGTTTTGTTGGTTAATAATTTTTTATTCCATCATGTAGCCATATCGGTATTCCGTCGCTGGCTGAAAGGTTTCTTTTATGGTTCGTGGGCTTATCCACCTGATCAGGTTAAATTCTCCACCGGCTTTGTCATTCGTGCCAGATGCCCTGGATCCGCCAAAAGGTTGTAACCCAACTATGGCTCCGGTTGGCTTGTCGTTGATGTAAAAATTACCTGCAGCATATCTCAGCTGTTCACACATAGTTGAAGCAGCTACTCTGTCTCGGGCAAAAACGGCACCGGTCAGTCCGTAAGGTGAGGTAGTATTACAGAGATCGATTGTTTCCTGAAGTTTTTTATCTTCATAAACGAAAATAGTCAGAACAGGACCAAATATCTCTTCCTCCATGGATTTGAATTTCGGATTAGTAGTCACTATAATTGTTGGTTCAACATAATAACCAACACTTTTGTCTCCTTTTCCTCCGGCAATTATTTCAGCTTCCGCCGAATCTTTTGCATAATCAATATAGTTCATACAGTTATCGAATGAGCCTTCATCTATCAATGCGTTTATAAAGTTTATTGGGTCAAGAATATCACCCATTTCAGCATTTTCGCTAATTCTGATTAACTCTTCTTTTACTTCTGGCCAGAGTGAAACAGGTACATACATTCTCGATACTGCCGAACACTTTTGCCCCTGATATTCAAAAGCCCCACGATAAGCGTTTACGGCAACCTCCTTAGGTTCAGCTGTTGGATGAACAAAAATGAAGTTTTTGCCACCGGTTTCGCCAATTAACCTCGGATACGATTTATAGTGTGGCAATTGCGAGGCTACCTCTTTCCACAGATAATTAAATGTCTGGTTCGATCCGGTAAAATGAATTCCTGCCAGGTCGGGCGATGCAAGTGCAACCTTACCTATTAAAGCACCACTGCCGGGCACAAAATTGATCACCCCATCTGGTAAACCGGCTTCCTGAAATATCTTCATCAGGTAATAATTTGACAACAAAGAGGTAGTTGCAGGCTTCCATACAGTAGTATTTCCCATCATAACAGGAGCCATATTAAGATTAGAAGCAATTGATGTAAAATTGAAAGGACTTACCGTGAATACGAATCCTTCCAACGGCCGGAACTCCATTTTGTTCAACTGGTTAAAAGCCGACCGGGGTTGCATTTCATATATCTGAGAAACAAAATAGGCGTTAAACTTCAAAAAATCAATTGTTTCACACACCGAATCAATTTCAGCCTGGTATATGTTTTTACTCTGGCCTAACATAGTAGCTGCATTCATCACAGCCCTATATTTTCCCGAAATCAACTCAGCAGCTTTTAACAAAATAGATGCACGTACCGTCCACGAAATATCTGACCAAATCCGGTGAGCTATCAGAGAGGCATCAATAGCCATTTGCACTTCTTTTTCAGTTGCTTTGTAATAGGTTGCCAGTATAAGGGAGTGATTGTGTGGCATACGTACCTGCCCGGTTTGGCTTGTCCTCACTTCTTTGCCTCCGATTATAAGCGGAATTTCGATAGGATTAAGGATTTGCTTTTGTATTTCGGCATCTAATTGCTTCCGTTCAGGACTTTCATTTTTGTATTCTAATACAGGTTCGTTTGCCGGAAGTGGGAAATTGTAGATAGCATTGTTCATAAGTAGAAAATGGTTAAATATTTATCGAGTTGCATTATTTTGCAATTCGGTGTGCAAAAGTATCAATTTAATTATACCCTGAGTTCACAAATAGTATTTCTTTTTATTTTATCTCCTGCTTCAATTCATTAAGTATCTTTTCAAATCCTTGATGGATAATCAGGTCATATTCTAAATGAAATTTTTCAAATGCTTGGATTATAATTTTGCCCTCGGTTGTTAAAACTGTATTTCCTCCATCAGCACCACCACGCGTAGGTTTAATAAGTGCAAAGCCTAATTCATGTTCTATTTTTCGCAAGTTGTCCCACGTTTTCCGGTAAGTCAGGTTTAATTTTTTCATAGCATCATTCAGGGATCCGGTTTCTTCTATTGCCCTAAGCAATTCGCATTTTTTATCTCCCAAAATTCCTTCCCGGTCCGAGCTTTCCAGCCATATCTTATAATTCAATCTCAGATTATCCAGTCGAGTACTCATGGTTGTAATTTTTAGAATTAATTGCAAAGTTAGTAGGATATAGCATAACCCTGATATCGCTTCTCTTATTTAACCACCCACACAGGCAGTACCGGATGACTCCGTATGCGTTTTCCTGTCACGGTTATTGCAATTGCTGTCCCTTCATCCTACCCAATAAGGCACACTGTCGGCTATAAGCCCTTCCACAAAAACCTTTCGCTATTATGCCGCCAGTAAGCCTTCCTAACGCTACCCTGCGTAAGGCATATTGCCGCTGTGCAAGCCAACCCTCAAAAACCCAACGCAAAATTGCACACTCCCCTCGCTGCCGTACGAATCCTTTCGTGTGGTTCACTATAGGTACAAAACTCTTCAATAACCAATCTCACCACATTTATTTCCTTGTTAATTGCGCGTTTGGTTTTCTTGCTTAATTGTATCGGGCATCCGCAACCATCGCATTTGGTTGCAAAGTGGTATCTACCAACTCTCTAAGCTATTAATTTTTACAAAACCCATTATTAAAAACAAAAATAAATTACATCAATTTGTTGCAATGGGCATTTCTGATAGTACCTTTGATGTGTTTTCAAAACATGGTTTGCAACGCACCATGATTATCCGTTTGAAACTGCTTATAACTGTTTGTTGTTGTTTTAGTTTCTAAAATTGAATTTATAGCACTAAAATATACTAAATACCTGTCCAACAGATATAAAAGGATTATCGCAGTTACAGATAATACCGAAATAAACACAAATGGTTAGATATACATAGTTTTTACAGCCATTGCAAAGAGGGAAAAGAAAACATTATTAAATAACCTACTATGAAACCAAGTAGAAATACATTTGAGAATTTTCCTGATTGGATTTTAGAAAAATGGCAGGACATCGCAGATCTGTTGGCCGAAACCATTGGCATTCCCACGGTTTTAATCATGAAGTCTGAAAATGAATCTATGGAGGTTTTCATTTCAAGCCATTCGGAAAACAATCCCTATAACGTGGGAAGTAAAGAAAAATGGTATGGGTCGTATTCCGAAACCGTTATAAAAACTCAAAACAAATTATTGGTTCCAAATGCGACAAAAGATAAAATTTGGGACAAGAACCCCGATATAAAACTCGGAATGATTGCTTATCTGGGGTTTCCACTCAATTTTCCGGCTAATCAACCTTTTGGAACACTTTGCGTTCTTGATAATAAGGAAAGGCACTTCACTTTGCAGAACGAAAAACTGATCCGGCAATTTAAGAATGTTATCGAATTGGATTTGGCTCTATTGCGATCATTTGATCTTAAAACAAGTCAAATGTCAGCAGATGTTTTTCGGGAAATCGCTGATCGCAAGAAGGTAGAGGAGTCGCTACGGAAGAGCATTACTGGACTCAAGCAGTCTGAACAATCTCTGAACCTCGTGCAAAGCAGCTTAGAAGCCACATCAGATGCACTTTACTGGATGACACCTGACAGTACCATTGTTAATGTGAATGAGGCGGCTTGCCGTTTGCTTGGTTACACACGGGAAGAATTACTCCAGTTGAGAGTTCCTGATGTGGATGTTCATTATGACGAAGAGCTATGGGTTTCGCATTTTATTGAACTTCGGAAGTTTGGCACCTTAAAGTTTGAGTCGAAGCAAAGGACAAAAGACGGACGGCTGATACCTGTTGAAATTGTCGCTAATTATATTCGCTTTGGTGATGAAGAATATAATTGCGCTTTTGTACGCGACATCACCGAGCGCAAGGCGGTTGAAAACTCGCTTCGCGAGAGCGAGTTTGAGCTGGAAAATGCCGAAAGGATGGCAAAGGTGGGAAACTGGATAGTCATAGCCACCAATCCGTACGCACCTGAAAAATTGTATTGGTCCAAAGAGATGTATCATATTGTCAAACGTGACCCGAGCAGTTTTACTCCTACCCTTGCCGCCCAAATGGATTTATTCGTGCCTGAAGATGCCAGGAAACTTGCTGAAGCAGTCGCAAACTCAATGAAGACGAGCGTGCCTTATGATATAGAATTACAGCTTAAGGACGAAGTAGGTCGTGACGCGAAATGGATTCGGTCTCACTCTGAGATGGTATATGATGAGAAAGGGCAGATTAATGGCATGCGTGGTACGGCCCAGGATATCACCGAGCGTAAGCAGGCGGAGGAAAAGCTTCGGCTTAAAAATTTTATTTTCGATGTTTCCATTGCCGCCAAAAGTATAGCTGATATTAACGGCATCATAACTGAAGCCAACAATTCATTCATCCGGGTCTGGGGTTATCCGGAAAAGAATGAGGTCATTGGAAAGCCAATATCTTTTTTCATAAAAGAACCTGATGCAGCAAATACAATTATAAGTGCTCTCAATAATCATGGAGAGTGGACGGGAGATTACATAGCCCTAAAAAAGGATGGCTCTACATTTATCGCTCATGGACTTGCAACCGTTGTCAAAGATGAGACTGGGAAAATAATAGCTTACCAATCGGCAGTAATCGACATCACCGACAGCAAACTGTCAGAAAATAAACTGAAGGTTAGCGAGCAACTCTATCGTAACCTGTTCGACCAGGCTAACGAAGGACTCATCCTGTTAACAATGGATGGAAAAATAGCGGAACTCAACCAGTCTTTTGCCCGAATGCATGGCTATACAGTTGATGAGATGAAGAACATGGATATTCAGGATCTGGATGTTCTCAGGGAAAATGCATTTGACGGACGAGCTGAGGTAATGCAACGCATATATCATGGGGAGGTCGTTCGTTTTGAGGTTGAGCATTACCATAAAAAAGGGCACAGCTTTTTTCTCAGCGATACTGTAAGTCTAATAACTATTGCCGGCCAACAGTATTTTCTGGCATTCCATCAGGATATCACCGAGCGCAAAGAGGCGGAAGAAAAACTCCAGTACAGCGAACGCACTCTAAGGGAATCACAGAAAATAGCAGGACTGGGAACTTTTGTTCTTGATATCATTGCAGGAATCTTTAGAACGTCTGATATATTGAATGAGATATTTGGGATTGACGAAAAATATGATCACAGCGTTAGCGGATGGGCAGCGTTAATTCATCCCGAAGACCGTGAAATGGTTGTCAACCATTTAATGAATGAAGTAATCGGCAATTTACAGCCTGGCAATATCGAATTTCGTTTTGTTCGCTATAACGACAAGACTACTCGCTGGATGCACGTATTAGGCAAATTAGAATTCGATGCTGATGGTCATCCCATTATAGTACACGGCACTGCACAGGATATAACTGAACGGAAACTGGCGCAAAACGAAATAATAAAAGCCAAAGGGAAAGCCGAAGAAAACGACCGTTTAAAAACAGCATTTCTTCTAAACATGAGCCACGAAATCCGCACTCCAATGAACGGAATCCTTGGTTTTTCATCTTTGTTGAGTGAGCCCGGCCTTGAGAGTGAAGAACAGCAGGAGTATATTAAACTAATTCAAAAGGCTGGTGCCCGTATGCTTAACATCATATCCGAAATAATGGATATTTCAAAAATTGAATCAGGGCAGATGGCAGTTCATTTTCATGAGACAAATATAAACGAGAAAATAGAAAATGTATATAACCTCTTAAAGCCTGATGCTGAAACTAAAAGAATAAATCTTTCTTTTAAAAATAGTTTACCGGATGAACAAGCATTTACAGTAACAGACAAAGATAAGTTGTTTGTGATTCTGACGAATCTGGTAAAAAATGCTATTAAATACACCGATAAAGGTTCAATTGAATTTGGGTATGATAAAGAGCGTGAAATCCTTGAGTTTTTTGTAAAAGATACAGGAATAGGAATTCCCAAAAACAGACAGGAAGCTATATTTGAACGTTTTATTCAGTCTGATATTGCTGATATACAAGCAAGACAAGGAGCTGGCCTTGGTTTAAGTATTGCGAAGGCATATGTGGAAATGCTGGGAGGTAGAATATGGGTGGAAAGCGAAGAAGGAAAAGGAAGTATATTTTATTTCACTCTACCTGATAAAGCTGAATCGGAACATAAAATCATTGTTCAAAATATTTTGCCTCCTGTGAAATTTGATAATCACATTAATCCTGTAGTTTCGGGACTAAAAATATTAATTGTCGAAGACGATAAAACATCAGAAAAGTTTATTTCAGTAATCGTCAAAGAATTGACCAAAGAAGTTATTGAAGCAAGGACTGGTAATGAAGCCGTTGAAATTTTCCGCAATAACCCTGATATTGATTTAATTCTCATGGATATTCGAATGCCTGCTTTGAACGGTTATGAAGCAACCCGGCAAATACGACAATTTAACAAAGAAGTTGTAATTATAGCCCAAACAGCTTTTGGACTATCTGGGGACAGAGAAAAAGCAATTGAAGCGGGATGCAACGATTATATTGCCAAACCCATTGTAAAAACCGAATTACAGGCATTGATACAAAAGTATTTCAAAAAATAATTAAAAGTAAACAGACGGCTAAACGACAGAAAATAAAGCACATGGCTATTACAAACGCTATTGCAAATGTGGGTATGCGTGTTAGTTGAAACATTTGAAATCTTTACATACATTTGTGCTGGCAGACTTTGAGCAACAATTTAATCCCGCACTTGCCATAGCGTCAGCCGTCAGCAACAACTTTAAGACGCTGCTAGACAAACGACAGTAATAAATTGGATAAAATCAGTTTTAACGAATGAAATTAGATTGCAAACAGATATCAATTAGTGACGACGATTTAGGATGTCAAGTGACTTTCTCTGAGAAAATAGATTTAGGAGAAAAGACCGAGAATATGTCGGTTAAAGAAATTATCGATTCTATCGGGAGATATTTATTGCTACAACGGACATATTCAGAAATTGATTATGGAAAAGACAATTATTACTTTGAAACTCAAGACGAGATACTTAGTGGAGAATTAAAAGCATTTGAAATTGTAATGTCAAGACAATCTTTTGAATTGCAATTTGATTCCGAAACAATCGAGATTTCAATTAATCCGACAGACCAGGAATATTCAGATTTAATGCACGTTATACCGATAATAATAGACAAAAGAGGAAGACTAACAGTCAACGGATAAAGAACAGCTGTTGCTAACAGCAAGCTACCCGCAAGTCGGGTTTAGGTGCTTCGTTGACAGGAAAGTAATAAATTAAAATGCAGCTTTTTGCATTAAGTTCGGTAGTTAAAATCCCGGCCTGCGTGTAGCTGCAAAACGTTGTGCGTCATATTAAAACAGAAAAAAATGAAACTGATTATACTAATAATTTTATCGATTTTATCAACTTCTTGTAACTCACAAGAAAAGAAAGTGAACACTAATAAAAAAAGTGATTCAGATAAAGTAGAAATTGAAGCTCAAATTGGAGAATATGTTACCAGTATATTCGAAGATTCCAAAGGAAATTTATGGTTTGGAACAAATGGAAATGGAATAGCAAGGTATGACGGTGAAAAATTAAAATATTTAACAACAAAGGATGGGTTACCATCTGATAGAGTAACTGCAATAAAAGAGGATTCAAATGGTATCTTTTGGTTAAATACGGGTGAGGGTTTAACCAAATATGATGGTAAGAATTTCACGAATTTTTTAGTAGGAGACGACTTTAGCAGCAATATGATTGCAAATTTACTTATTGATAGTAAGAACGTTTTTGGGGTTGGCACTTGGAATGGTGTCTATACATTTGATGGAGAATCGTTTCATCAATTTTCAGTTCCTTACCCAAAAGTAGAAACCAAAATAAATGAAGATACCAAGTATTGGATAATGGGTATAAGTCAAGATGCCAAGGGTAATATCTGGTTTCTCAGAGACGGTTATGGCGTTTGTAAATATGATGGAAATTCATTTACTCATTTTCTGAAAAAAGATGGACTGCACTCTAATAATATCACCCAAATTGAATTTGACAAAGATGGAAGTGTTTGGATTGGAACGAGAGTTGCTGAAAGAGATGATCCTGACCCCAAAAAGCGATTTGGAAAGGGTGGAATCAATAAAATGATAGGGAATGAGATTGTTTCATTTCCAGAAATAAAAGGATTTAATGATGGTGATGTGTACCAAATCTATAGAGACAAATCTGATAATATATGGATAAGTACAGTAAAAAATGGAGTATATAGATACGATGGAGAAGCATTTAAACACTACGAAGTTCCAATTTCAATTATGGGAATGCTGGAAGACCGAAAAGGAAATTTATGGTTAGGCGGAGCAGGTGGTTTATATATAATTAATCAGAATGGGAAAATTATAAACGTAACTACAAAAGGACCTTGGAAATAATAAATGCGAACGCTCAACAGCAGTTTGGCAAAATGGCGGGTTTAGTACTAAATTCAACAGCAGTTCTTCGATTGAACTTTTGTGCAAAACTGAACATTTGTGCTTTGATTTCCGCCACTTCGCCGAGCTGCAAACCGTTCCTCAGCCTAACGCCAAGCTGCAAAACGTTAGCAGCAACTCTAGGAGAGCATTTACGATTAGAAACTTAAATACTTCTTTTATGAAAACTTCTTTTAAGCCGATTTTAATAACAAAATTAAGTGCTAAAATTATTTGTCTCACAATTTTGTTTCTTATATGTTATTCATGTGAGAAACAAAACAAAGCAACAATAGACTTCGTATTTAATGCAGATGAAATTATTTATTATCCCGATAAACATATTTCAATGATTTTCGATATAAAGCCAAAATATGATATAGGTGATTATACTATTAATTGGTATAGTCCGGACACTTTATTAGGAGAAGGTCCATTTAAAATTACCATTACGAATAATCTCGTATTGGATTTTGAGATTTCGGATGATAATAACAATGTTAAAAGATTTCAGTATGAGGTAAAAACCGATGCTATCGATTCAGTGAAATATGACTATAGAAATTATTACATCGGAACGTATTTTTGTAACGTAACTTATTCATATAATGGATCTATAGAATATTATCAAGATACCTTAACTGTTGTAAAAAACAACACTTTCAATATGCTAAACATTTTAACAACAAATGATATAAAAAATAGTTACGAGGGGAATAAAATGATTTATCTCAACTCAAACGGTTCAAATAATTCCACAACAGGTGTTTTTTTTGGCTATCATTCCGGGGTTTCATTCGAAGAAGATAGTATTCATTATTCAGCAAGTGGGCCTTTAGGATTCTATTATACAAATACTTATGAGGGAATTAAGATAAAATAATAATATAAAAATTATTAAATCAATAAATCATTCTCTATGGTTACAGGATAAACAATGGGCAGCTGCCAATAAATAGGAATATGATCGGCACGAAGTGCCAAGTAATCATTCCCGGTTGAACTACATCCCATACGTGGCTATGTGTTTCCCGATATTTTTTAATGTTTTGAAACTCCCCAATCCGAAATCAAACATTCCAATAATTAAACCACAATAATTTCTTACAAATTGTTTGAACCACATTTATTACTCCTACTTTTGATAGGCTTTTCGGAATACTGTTTAAAGTTAAAGCTATATCTGTTTAAAACCATTTGTAAAAGTTTGTCGTCTGTTAATTTTTGATTTGGTTGCATGAACACAAAATTGTATATTACACTGATATACAAATATATAAAAATTGTCCCAGTTACAACTAATACCGAAATAAACACAACTGGTTAGGTATACATAAACGTTAGCGTTCATTGTAAAAAAGACACAGCGTCTCATTGACAACAGAAAATTTGTTACAAAAAGACAGAAAAATGGAAAATGAAAATGCCAACACACAAAACAGCGCATTTGCAAACCGTACAAGCCAACGCACTGCCAAAGTTTGCAAAAGAGCTGTTTTCTTGCTGAATGCACCCTTAATTTATTGTATATAGGTATCAAGAAATAAAAATTAGGGCATTGTTAATTTAGTATAGTTTATGTATTTTTGTGCAGTTATAAACTTAATCTAAATAAGTATGGATAGCTGCCCTAAATGTAAAGGTCTAAATTTTCGTAAAGATGGTATAGTCAAATTAAAGCAAAGGTATTTCTGT
>CAIXTV010000073.1 GCA_903922465.1 uncultured bacterium | reverse complement strand
TTGTTTTGCCAAGGTTGCGATTGGCACCGCAATAAAATTGACTTGTTTTGCCAAGGTTGCGATTGGCACCGCAATAAAATTGACTTGTTTTGCCAAGGTTGCGATTGGCACCGCAATAGAATTGATTTGTTTTGCCAAGGTTGCGATTGGCACCGCAATAGAATTGACTTGTTTTGCCAAGGTTGCGATTGGCACCGCAATGCAATTATATAATTGAGAAGAAGTATTAATGGGAGACGATTCCAAACCAGTGCTTAGGCTGAAATCAGAAAAGTAGAACAAGGGCTTACATAATAAGCCGGAGCTATTGGTAACAGGGAAAAGGCAATTTCGCTTAGTCATCTCCCCATTATTCAAAATATAATCAGAGTATAAACGGCATTTCATAGTATTTTAATTTATGATACACACTCACGTATACTGGAGAAAATATTAAAAGGTTACATTATTGATGAAAAATATTTTTATTTGATATAAATCTATTCATTTTGCTAGATATGAAAGGGGATTCGGGCATGGAAATTTAAATTATCAAGTAAAATTTATTGTCGAATTGATGGTTGTTTTTTAATTTAGCCTCAAAATAAATCCTTATGAAAAGAACAAAATCTTCATAAGACAGTTTTAAAAAACATTAAATTACATCTGCAGCTAACTCTTGATTTTCAATCTATTTCTATTTGACGATTAGCAATTACTGCTCTAGTCACTCGCTAAACAATGCTTTTCTGATGGTCAGTTTGCATTATATTCAAGGAAATAATAAGGTTTTCGAAGGCTTAAGTGATTCAAGATTAGGTGAAATTACTTAATTCGCAAAGGCAATTGTGTTGTCTTTTCCATATTATTATTACTTTTGAAAAAAAAATCATGCAAAATGTGTTTTCACTCCAAGCCATTTCACCTGTCGATGGCAGATATAGCAACGTAACCAATGCTTTATCGGCATATTTTTCAGAATATGCTTTAATAAAATACCGAGTTTACGTCGAAGTTCAATATTTTATTCGATTGGTAGAAGTGCCCTTGCCCTTTTTAGGAAATGTTTCTGTCGAAAATCTAAGCCAACTGAATTTAGTGATGGAACATTTCTCAATCGAAGATGCCATGAGGGTTAAAGAAATCGAAAAGAAGACTAACCATGATGTGAAAGCTGTTGAATATTTTCTACAAGAGAAATTCGACGAAATTGAGATGGATGAGTATAAAGAATTTATTCATTTTGGTTTAACTTCACAGGATATCAATAATACTGCCATACCTATGCTGCTCAAAGAAGCCAGCGAAGATGTGATGTTTCCCGCTATCGATAAGCTTTTTGCTCAACTAAAACATTTGGCAGACGAGTGGAAGGACATCCCTATGTTGGCACACACTCATGGACAAGCTGCTACGCCTACTAAGCTGGGCAAAGAATTTCTGGTGTTCGTAAATCGCCTTTACTCACAGTATGCGCAACTAAAAGCAGTGCCATTCTCCGCTAAATTTGGTGGAGCAACGGGCAATTTCAACGCACATAAAGTAGCCTTTCCTGAAATCGATTGGCAACATTTCGCCAATGGTTTTGTTGAAGACGTGCTTCAACTTAGTCGAACCCAAGTCACCACACAAATTGAACCTTACGATAATTTAGCAGCTTATTTCGATGCCTTGAAACGCATTCATAATATTCTAATTGACTTATGCCGCGACTGTTGGATGTATATTTCGATGGATTATTTCAAACAAAAGATTAATAAAGACGAAGTTGGCTCCTCGGCTATGCCTCATAAAGTGAATCCTATCGATTTCGAAAATGCAGAGGGCAATTTGGGCTATGCTAACGCGATATGTGAGCATTTTTCGGCCAAGCTCCCCATTTCCCGCCTTCAACGCGATTTGACAGATTCAACAGTGCTGCGTAACATAGGAGTGCCATTGGCACATTCCCTCATCGCCATTAATTCTATCACCAAAGGCTTGAACAAATTATTGCTGAACCAAGATAAGCTATATGCCGATTTGGCACAAAATTGGGCTGTTGTTGCCGAAGCAATTCAAACTATACTTCGCCGCGAAGGTTATCCTAATCCTTATGAAGTATTAAAAGCCCTAACCCGCACTAATAAGCCAATTGACGAAAACCTACTTTCCGAATTTATCGATACCCTTGAAGTAAGCGACAGTGTTAAATCAGAACTCAGGCAAATTACACCTTTTAACTACACCGGCATCTTCTGATTTATCGATAAATGAAAGATTTTATTAGTTTCCTTAAAAACCTCAAACCCTATCGCTTAAACGTTGCTTTTAATATATTGCTGAATATATTAACGGCCTTGTTTTCGGTCTTCTCTTTAGTTTTAATTGCCCCCTTCTTAAGCATATTGTTTGGGCTTGGCGGGAAATTAGGGCAGAAAAGTTTTGGTGCAGATAGTTTAATATCAAAACTCTTCGATCTTTTTTCCGAATACATCCAGCTAAACGGAAAGTCGTCGGCACTTGTGTTAATATGCTCAGGGGTTGTGATATTGTTTTTCCTCAAAAACATGTTTGCCTATCTTTCACTCTTTTATATGATACCCATTCGCAACAGAGTTGTCCGCGATTTGAGAAATAAAGCCTACGAGAAAATAGTAATACTGCCACTTAGCTATTACTCTGAACACAAAAAAGGGGATATCCTCACCCGCACCATCAACGATATTCAGGAAATAGAATTCTCTATCATGCGCCCCATTCAATCCTTGCTGAGAGACCCGATATCTATTATGTTTTATTTAATAGTATTGATGATGATTTCATATCAGCTTACCCTGTTTGTATTCGTGTTATTACCTTTGATGGGCCTCATCATTTCAACAATATCAAAAAGTTTAAGAAGGAAATCGACCAAAGCCCGCATGATGCAATCGAACATGCTAACGATGATTGAAGAGTCGATTAGTGGCCTGAAAATCATAAAAGCATTTAATTCTATCCCCTTTGCCGAAACAAAATATCAGGAAGAAAACGAAGCCTATACCAAATTAAACATTAAAATCTATCGTAAGGCCGATTTGTCTTCCCCAATGAGTGAGTTTTTAGGCACTATTGTGATGATTGGCATTTTATTGTTTGGAGGAAACCTGGTTTTGGGTGCCGATGCTGCATTAAAACCTGAAATATTTATCACCTATCTTGTGCTGTTTTCTCAAATAATTAATCCTGCCAAATCAATATCTACGGCTTTTTATAACATCAGAAAAGGATTGGCATCCTACACAAGGGTTGAAGAATTGCTTAATGCTCAAGAAGTAATAATTGAAAAGACGGATGCATTAGCCATAAAATCTTTCGAAAAAGAAATTTGTTTTCATAATGTTTCATTTGCTTACGAAGATGAATTGGTGTTGAAGGATATTCAACTCACTATCCCCAAAGGGAAAACTATTGCATTAGTGGGTTCATCAGGAGCAGGGAAGTCCACCTTAACTGATTTGATACCTCGTTTCTATGATGTTACAGCAGGACAAATTACTTTTGATGGCATCCCAATTCAAGATGTCAATATTGACAATTTGAGGGAGCTTATAGGATTGGTTTCTCAAGAAACATTTCTTTTCAATGATTCAATTTATAACAACATAACCTTTGGGAAAACAAATATCCCGTTCGAAGAAGTAGTGAAAGCCGCAAAAATTGCCAATGCTCATGAGTTTATCGAACAAATGCCTAATGGATATCACACTCAAATAGGGGATAGGGGGGCGCAATTATCGGGAGGACAAAGACAAAGAGTAAGTATTGCAAGAGCTATACTTAAAAATCCTCCCATCCTTATACTCGACGAAGCAACATCTTCATTAGACACCGAATCAGAGCAAATAGTAAGCCAGGCCATTGCAAATATTATGCTGAATCGCACTTCAATTGTTATTGCACATCGCCTGAGCACTATCTATCATGCTGATGAAATTATTGTGTTGGATAAAGGGCAAATCATTGAACGAGGCACACATCACGAACTTTTACAACAGCATGGAACCTATAAAAAGTTATATGAATTAATGCTTCAATTGAAAACAGCTTAAATAAAATGATTTTAATATGATTATTTTAGGGATGTTAATAATGTTTTTTTATACTTTTGCATTTTAAATATTGAATTATGGATTACAACAAGATTTTATCAATTTCAGGAAAGAGTGGCTTATTTAGATTAATTTCTACTTCAAAAGGCCGTGGCGTTGTCGAATCTCTTATCGATGGCAAACGTATCCCCACATTTACAACTGACCGTGTTAGTTCAGTTGAAGACATAAGTGTCTATATTGTAGGAGATAACATCCCTTTGAAAAGCGTTTTGAAAACTATTTTCGAGAAAGAAGAAGGCAAGGCAATATTGGATAGCAAATCTCCAGAAAAAGAACTTAAAGAGTATTTTACTACTATTCTTCCTACTTGGGACGCTGAAAGAGTTTACATTTCCGATATTCGTAAAATAATTTCATGGTATAATTTTCTTCAGGAAAGAAATCTTCTTGAGTTTGATGATGAGCCAATAGAAAATGAAGCTACTAATGAAGATGGTACCGATAAACCAAAATCAGATGCTTCAAAAGATAAAGTAAGCGGTAAATCAGCACGCAACACTTCAAACGCTTCTAATGCAGCATCAAAAAATGTTGCAGCTTCAACGAAAGCTAAAAGCAAGCAAACCGTTATGAAGAAAACTACTCCTCAAAGTAAAGCTAAATAAATTTAAAATTTAAATGCGATTCCTGCTGTGAAAAAATCCATAACCGACTTCACAGTTCTTTCGAATACTCGATTAAGTTCTACCCAGTTTTTACTGGAATTATCTTCTGATATTTTATTAAATGATGTTCTGCCAGGGCAGTTTGTCAATGTGAAAGTAGAAGATTCTCCTCAAACTTTTCTCAGACGACCTTTCTCTATTCATTCAGTTGATGCAAAACGTAATGTGTTGTTTCTATTAATAAAAGAAATGGGCATTGGAAGCACCAAGTTAGCTAGTTTGCAAAAAGGGAGCAATTTGAATTTAATCCTTCCTTTAGGAAATAGTTTTTCTTTTGGAAATGTTAAAAAAGCAATACTCATTGGAGGAGGATGCGGGGTAGCACCTTTGTTGTTTCTGGCAAAAAAACTTCACGAAAAGGACATTCATTGCGATATTCTATTAGGAGGAAGGTCATCAGACGACATCGTTGAAGTTGAAGAATATCAAAAATATGGAACCACTCATATTACTACTGAAGATGGTAGCCTAGGTGAAAAAGGTTTGGTTACAAAACATTCCATATTCAACTCAAACAAGGGTTGGGATATGGTGTATAGTTGTGGCCCAGAACCTATGATGAAATCAGTTGCCATGTATGCAAAACAAAATGAAATTGAATGCGAAGTCTCTCTTGAGAATACGATGGCTTGTGGCATAGGTAGCTGCTTATGCTGCGTAACCGATACCATTGACGGCAATATTTGCGTTTGTACTGAAGGACCTGTTTTTAACATTAAACGATTGAAATGGCAGATCTAAACGTTCGCATTCACAATTTGTTGCTAAAGAACCCTGTGATGACTGCTTCAGGGACCTTTGGTTATGGTCCTGAATTTGAAGATTTCATTGATATAGGCGCTTTGGGTGGCATAGTTGTAAAGGGTACCACGCTTGAACCTAGGCAAGGGAATTCTTATCCACGCATGGCAGAAACTCCTGCAGGTATGCTCAATGCTGTTGGTTTACAGAATAAGGGTGTCGATTATTTCATCAATAGTATTTATCCACTTATTCAACATTATAACACTAACATAATTGTGAATGTTTCAGGTTCCTTGGTTGAAGATTATATTAAAGTATGCGAGAAACTAAGTGCTTTAAAGAACATTCCTGCAATAGAATTGAATATTTCGTGTCCTAATGTGAAGGAAGGAGGGATGGCGTTTGGTACGAGTTGTGCTGCTGCCGCTACTGTTACTAAAGCAGTGCGTAATGTTTGGCCTAAAACCCTTATAGTGAAACTTTCTCCCAATGTGACCAACATTGCCGAAATTGCTAAAAGTGTGGAAGATGAAGGTGCCGATGCAGTTTCATTAATTAATACCCTGCTTGGAATGGCGATTAATATTGATACTCGAAAGCCTTTACTCTCGACTGTAACTGGAGGTTTGTCGGGTCCAGCTATTAAGCCTGTGGCACTTCGTATGGTATGGCAGGTTGCCAAAGCTGTGAAGATTCCTGTTGTCGGCATGGGCGGTATTTCTAATGCAAAAGATGCCATTGAATTTCTACTTGCGGGGGCTTCTGCCATACAGGTGGGCACTGCAAATTTTATTGATCCAGCTATTACAATATCTATTATTAAAGGAATTGAAGAATATCTCGATAAAAATCATTTCTCATCTGTTTATGATATTATAGGCAAGCTTGAATGCTAAGAACATAATTGCAATTCTTCTTTTTATGCCGATTTGAAGTAAGTTTATATTTAATACCTGGTCTAAACTCTGAGAATATAAGTATGTATAATTGTTTTTTCTGAAATTCAGTTTTATTTACTGCAATCAATTCAAATAATCTATTTACTTTTGTACTAATATGAAAAATATATTTGTCTTTTTAGCTTTCATGGCGCTTATATCATGTTCGACGCCAAAGGTCATTAACCTTCATGCAATTAGCAAACCTATTGATGATGTTGGAGTGATGTTTTCATTGCCCAAAACCATTTTGAAGGTTGAAGTTAATATTAATAGAACCACTCTTCATAAGGGCCCTTTTGCTGAGTTTGCTGATAAATATTTTGGTTTACAAAATGTGATTACATCGGAGCAAACTACTTATTCAATTGGAGATGTAAATGTAACGACTTTAAAAGAGGCTGATTCCACTCAATTATATTTCATAAGCAATTTGCCACATCGTTTTAAAATAGATTTTGATGAATATGGCTTGTTGAATTCCATCAACACCTTTGGCGAGCGAAAGGAAATACATAAAAACATCCGAATTGAGCAAGATGACAATATAAATTTGCAATCTGATCTTTTCCGTAATTATGCTGAAAATAATCTCGTTGAGAAAATCGATACCATCACAGAAGAGGTTCATGCCGATACAGCTTCTTTCTTAAAACAGACCTTAAAGAAAACTTTAATTGCTAAACCAATGACACTTCGTGTAGAAGAAGCCGCAGATTACATCCTAAAAGTAAGACAAAGCCGCTTGAATATATTAAGTGCTACGAGTGAAGTCGCTTTTGAAAAGGCAAGTATTAAATATATGGCTGACGAGCTCCTGAAAATAGAAAACGAATACATGACATTATTTACGGGTATCGTTGATAAACAGATGGAGACCTATACTTATTATGTTGAACCTCTCGCTAATCAAGATGTTTATCCTTTGTTTGTTTTTTCAAATGCAGAAGGGATAGTTAAAAAAGGCGGGGAGAAATCATTCCCTATAGAGCTTAAGATAAATGCTGAAAAGACCTATTCTAAAGTAACTGAACATCTTTCAAGTAAACATTTTCAAAAAGGTTTTCCTTATCGAATGCCTGAGAATTTGGAAATTACAGTGTCGAGTCCTTACGCTACTCTTACAAATATAAAATTAGCAATTCTTCAAAGGGGTGTTGTTTATCGTCTTCCTTTTGGGAATCATTCCCGGATGAGGTCGCGGCCAAATGGAACTCTTGAGTTCATCAAGTATTAATAATAGGATGAATTATAATGCTTAGGCCATGCAAAGCCTTTCGTTATGATTAAATTCTTCTTTATATTCTGTGAATAATTATAGTGTCTCGTAATATTTAATAACTTTGCTCTTCAAAATAATAATTTAACTACTATGAATAAAACTGAAATATTTTCCTTCATGAACGCCAATAAGGCTTTTTTCCTTGCCACATGTGAAGGAACACAACCAAGGGTTAGGGGTTTATACCTTCATAAAGCTGACGAAAACGGCATTGTTTTTACCACTGGTAAGATGCGCGATTTGTATAAGCAATTGAAAATTAATCCTGCCGTTGAATTAATCTTTCAAAAAGACAATTTGGCAATTAGAGTTACAGGTGTTGTTACTGAAACTGACGACCTGGATTTGAAGAATGAGATTATTGCCGCACGTCCTTTCATGCGTCCGATAATTGAGAAATTTGGCTTCGAACCAATGGCTGTTTTTTATGTAAAGAATGGCGTTGCAACTCCTTGGACTATGGAAACAACTATGGCTCCTAAGACATTTATTGACTTATAGATTTTTTTATCGATTTAAGAACAAGGGGTATTGATTTGCGATATATGATTAAGTTAACTTTGATTAACTGATTATATTCGCGAATCAATATCCTTAATTTAGAGAAGTTTACTCGCGAACTTCCTTGAGATAAATAATCTGTCTTCTTAAATCTTTTCCCCTCTTAAAAAACACAATTTACATTTTTCCGCTTTCCATCCAAAGCTTTCTTATTCTAAGCAAAGTGCGGAACATGGGTTCGCTAAGCTTTTCATTTGCCCTTAGTTCGGCGGCTTCCTTCATCATTTGAGGAGGGGGAGTCGATTCGGAGGACAATATGCAATTGAAATGTTTTCTTGAATACGATTGCAAGATTTCTTCAAGTTTTTCTTTCTTGATTGCATCTGAGATATAGAAATAAGGCGGGTAAAGCAAGCTATCTGTGCTCTGATAACGCCCTTCAGCTAATCCAACATTGTAAAGCTCGGTGCCACGATAAACCCTAAGCCCAACGGTCATGTGAACCATGTCGAGAGGGGAGATGTGTTCCGAAATAAACTCAAAACTTTCATGCACTGTCTTTTCATCTTCGCCCGGACCTCCAAAAAGGAAGAACCACATGGTAGGCATATCGAAATCGCGGAGCAATTTGGCTGTCTTCTTCAATTGTTCCAAGCTGAAATTCTTCTTCATATTGATGAGCATCTTAGGCGATGCCGAATCAGGAGTTGAATCTACTTGAGCAAATCCGGCTTTGCGCATCAAATCAAATAATTCGGCAGATGCATGAGCAGGGTTAATACCCATGGTGCGCAGCCTGATGTTGATATTCTTCTTAATAATTTCGCGGCAAATGTTTTCGGCATGCTGTGGAGGGTCGTTGAAGGTCGAATCAACAAATTCGAAAGTAATAAATCCTAAGCGTTTATGCGCTTCTGCAATCTCATTTGCAATGTCGACAGCCTCGCGCATGCGATAGGTTTTCCCTTCTAAGACTGGATAGGTACAATAAATACATTTATGATAACATCCACGTTTGGTTTGTATCGAATAGACCCCTCTTTCTAGGTAGGGAGTAAAATCAATTTTATGATCTATCTCTGCAAAAGGAATTTCGAGCGTATGTATGTTTTTCGGAGAATAGGTAATATCAATGCTTTTTGTATTCTTATTAATAACCCCTTTGATGTCGATTTCAGCCCCTATATCTAAGGCGTTAAGCAGTTTTAGAAAACTCACTTCAGCTTCTCCAACAACTCCATAGTCAGCATCTATCATCCTCATGATTTCTATCGGATAAATACTAAATCCGCTCCCTCCCAAAATCAGAGGAGCACTACTGCATTGTCGGATGGGGAAAATAAAATCGTCCACTATCTTTTGTAAATAGAACTTAGGATTATCTATCACCATATCGTCGATGTTGCGGATGCTAACACCAATATAATCGGGTTTAAAGGCCTTTATGACCGAAGGCAGTTCTTTGGCGTCACGAAAAACACCATCGAATATTTCTACCTTATACGTCTTTCCGATTATTGTCGAAAGTAAGGACAAGCCTATTGGAGGAACGGGGTAAGGAAATCGTTCTGTATTGCTATTTATGAGGAGTACTTTTCGCATGATGATGCAAAAATAATCAATTTGTCGATTGCTTTATAGGAGAAATGTTGATTTTTAATTTTAATGTCATGGGTGAGAGAAAAAGCCCTTAATAATGGAAGATATTGTCCTACTGATTATTTTGTAACAGTATAAAAAAAATATAAATAATTTTTGATACTTCTAATTTATATTAATACATTTGCCGAGTGAATTTGAAAGATGAAAATATATATGAAATCAACTTTGTTGAAGATGAGCTAAGGTAAATAGCCCTCACGGAAATTGGATTATGTTTAAATAGAATAAAAAACAATAGTTGAACAATGTATAAAGAAGCATCTAAAATATATGAAATGTACTCTGAATCTACCTGTGTAACTTATTTAAAACAACATACTAAGTAACTATTATTAAAAACAATTATTATGAGAACTTTCAATTTTAAAGTTGATCCTCTTACACAAGAGGGCTATCAGGAAGTCTATTTGCGCGGACAACAATTATTAAACGACCCCTTTTTGAATAAAGGTTCGGCTTTTAATGATGAAGAACGAATTTCGTTGGGCGTTGTCGGGTTTTTACGCTATAAAAACTCATCGCTTTCAGTTCAAATTGCGAGGCAGTACGAAAACTTCTTAAGTAAGACTTCCGACCTCGAAAAATATATATTTCTGCAAGCTTTGCTGAACAGAAATGAAGTGCTTTTTTATGGCCTGCTTTTAGAATATTTAGAAGAAATGTTGCCCATCGTTTACACACCAACTGTTGGGCAGGCATGTTTACAACTCAGTCATATTACGCGTAAATTCAGGGGAGTATATCTAAACCCCGACAATATTGCCAACATCGATAACATTCTTCAAAGCATAAGTTATCCTGAAATTTCCCTCATCGTGGTAACAGATGGTGAAAGAATTTTAGGATTGGGCGATTTAGGGTCTGATGGAATGGGCATTCCTGTAGGTAAAGTGAATCTTTATGTTGCTGCAGGGGGCTTGCATCCTGCTTGCTGTTTGCCTATTACGCTTGATGTTGGAACCAAGAATGAAAGGTTGCTCAACGACCCACTCTATTTGGGTTGGAATCATAAACGCCTCGAAAACGATAAGTATTTTGAGTTTATCGAGAAATTTGTTCTCGGAATTAAACGCAATTTCCCTCAAGCCTTACTTCAATGGGAAGACTTTGCTAAACAAAAAGCCTTTGTTCTCTTAGAAAGATATAACGACCGCATTCTTTCGTTCAACGACGACATTCAGGGCACAGGCGCCATTGCTTTAGCTGCTTTGATGACAGCAATGAGAATCAAAAAGAGCTCTTTTAAGGATCAAAAATATTTAATTGTTGGCATGGGGCAGGCAGGTTCAGGAATTGCCACCAACATCATTGAGCAATTGAAAACCGAAGGTCTTACCGAAGAGGAAGCCGCAAGTTTAATTTATGGCATTGAGGTGAATGGTTTGCTTACCGACGATATGCCTGACCTTGAAGTTCAGATGAAACGTTTCACTCAGAAAAGGGATAAGCTGAAGGATTGGAAATTGGAAAATCCGGGCACTATTACTTTAATGGATGTGGTTAAAAACTCAAAAGCCACGGTATTGATTGGCATTACGGCTCAAACCGGACTTTTCAGTCATGAAATTCTATCGCAGATGGCTCAAAACGATGAACAGCCTATTATTTTTGCCCTTTCGAACCCCACATCGAAATGCGAGTGCACGCCCGCCGATGTTGTGAAAGCTACCAAGGGTAAAGGCCTGATGGCTTGCGGAAGTCCTTTTGCTCCCGTAGAAGGTCCCAATGGATTGCTCCATACTTCGCAGTGTAATAATATGTATATTTTCCCCGGATTAGGCTTAGGTGCGCTTATTTCAAAGACGCCAAAAGTAACCTCCAAAATGTTTTTAGAAGCAAGCAAGGAATTAAGCAGCTTGGTGACTGAGGAACAGATGAGTCAGGGATTGCTCTTGCCAGGGTTTAAAAACATTAGAGAAGTATCGTTTCGCATTGCGAAAAAGGTGGCTATTGAAGCCCGAAATTCAGGATTGGGCAGGTTGCTCGACGATGAACAATACGACGAAATACTTCACAAAGCACAATGGTTCCCCAAATATTTTAACTACCGACCCGGTAAGTTAAATGGTGAAATTTGCAGGTAATTCCCTCTAATTGGACATTAATTCCCCAAAATATCAATCAGATTAACCCAGCCTTAATCTGATTGATGTTTTTATAATTGCCATTCATTCAGATTTATAACGTAATTAATGGCGATCTTTTTTGATAGTTTTTCAGTTTCAACATGAATCAACCTGATTCATATATGAATCAATCCAATTCATATACGAATCAATTTAATTCATGTATGAAACACATTAATTCATATATGAAATTTTTTAATTCATATACGAAACACATTAATTCATATATGAAACACTTTAATTCATAAACGAAAAAAATTAATTCATGTATGAAACACTTTAATTCATATATGAAACACTTTAATTCATGTAGAAAACACAATGATTTACATATGAATTGACCTGATTCATGTTGCGGTCGCTGGAAATGAACAGAAAGTAGTCTTTTGTTTATAAAATGCATCTTTAAATCTAAAAGATGTATACCTGATAAGTACGATTTCTATACTAAATAAATTTAGATAGATGTTTTTTAATGCGATTTCAATGCTTATATCTGGTTTATTTATTGCAATATAAAAAAAATATTACGATTTATAATCACTGAAAATCAAGAATATATAAGTTAAATAGGGTATTGTTGATAAATAAAATAAAAAAAAGTCTTGACAATAGGAAAATAAATATTAACTTTAGCGCTAAATTTAATACTAAACATTATGGGCGTTAGAGTAAAATTAGGATTCAAAAATATCACAAATTCTCAAGCTGTGATTAAAGGCGGAACTTATGCTGATGGGGTAACCAATAACCAAAATTTCACCGAACAACAAATAATTGATGCGGGAGCAAAGGTTAGAGTAACTTCAGGGAAACTAAAAACAGCTTTAGAAATGCCAAATGGTCCCACACGGGCTGATGCAATTAAACTTGCACGGGTTGCTTGGGAAAATGATGTATCAATTTTGGCTGGTTTGGAAGAAGTTTCAGTTAATAGCACTGATGATTCCAACGACGAAAAAGCTGAAAAGATTCATAGTGCTAATATGGAAGTGGTAGGATATACCTTTCCTAAAAAGCATACTTTTTCAGCCAAAAGAGGTGCTAATTCAGGTGAAGTTGATTTTGATGCAGAAGGGAATGGTGCTGTTGCCCATCTCTATTCCTGGACAGCAGATTTAGTTAACTTTACGAACAAAGCCGACCCCTGGGATAGTTCAGGAGCAAAAACAACAGCTACTAAATTACCCTTAGGAAAGTTTGCGTTTTTCCACAAAGGAATCTTTGCAGGAAAAAGAATGGATTGGGAAGGACCCATTTTCTTAACCGTTTTGTAAACAAACAAAGAAATAAATTTAAAACAGGAATGCGGATGTGGTTTTGTGTTCCTGTTTTTTTTTGATAAAAAATATTATGAATATAACACCAATGGTGCAAGCTAATTGTTAGCAGTAATAATTACAGACCAAATAATGACAGAAGAATTAACGAAGGACATAATACAGTGGGATATTAAATCTTGGTCGAAAGCCCTTGATTATTGGGACAGCAAAATTGACTGGAACAAAATTCAAAACGGACTTGAGTTAGGTGGACGACAAGGCGGGCTTTCTCTTTGGCTCGCATTGAAAGGTAAGCAGACTGTTTGCTCTGACCTGAAAGATGTTCAAAAAACTGCAGAACAACTTCATATTCGACATAATGTTTCTTCGCTTGTTAAATACCAAGACATTGACGCAACTGATATTCCGTACGAAAATTATTTTGACATTATAGTATTCAAATCAATTATTGGCGGAATTGGTAGAAACGACAATTATGAAATTCAACAAAAGGTTTTCAAAGAAATATATAAAGCATTGAAACCAGGAGGAAGACTTTTGTTTGCAGAAAATCTAATTGCTTCTTCTTTTCACCAACGTCTGAGAAAACGATTTGTCAACTGGGGAACTTCTTGGAGATATGTGTCTGTAAAAGAAATGAAAGAATTTCTAAAAGACTTTTCAACCTGCGACATAAAAACAACAGGTGTGCTTGGAACATTTGGAAGAAATGAAAGTCAGAGAAATTTACTATCCACAATTGACGAATTAATTTTAAACAAAGTTTGCCCTAACAGTTGGAAATATGTCAGTTATGGAATTGCAGAGAAATAGAATTACTGCTGCTAATTGAGTAGACGGCTCCGCCAGTAATTAGCTGACGGAGTGCGCCTCTCACACCACTGTACGTACGGGTCTCGTATACAGCGGTTCATTAAGATGCGGAGCAACTTTTTCGTAGTAAGATAATAAAGCTTCGTAC
>CAIXTV010000072.1 GCA_903922465.1 uncultured bacterium | reverse complement strand
TGCTGAAGGTAAGTATTCTGCTAAGGGCATAAAAGCGGGTACATATACTTATAAGATTACATGTGTGGGGAAAAAGACTATTACGGGTGTGAAGGAGGTGAAGACGGGAACGGTGAGTAGGATGAATTTTGTGATGGAGGACTTGTAGGGTTATGAGTTATGAATTATGAGTTATGGAAGGCTTACCGGAGTGGTGAGCCTTTTTAGTTTGAAATAAATAATATAGAGAATTTGGAAACATAGAAAAAAACATGAAAGTTTAAATATTTCCAGCCCTCAGGCAACTAATCTCCCTAAAAATTAGTCTTTATAGTAATCAAGTCATTTAAACCATAATAAAAACTGTATTATGAGGAAATTTACTTACATTTTACTGTTATCATTTTATGCATTGCTTGGGCAATCGCAGACAACAGCTTATCTTAAAGTAGCCGATAGAGGAAATGCCGAAAAAATAGAAAAAATTTTGAATGGAGAAGGTTATATTGCATTAGCATATGATAGTATCACCAGAGTCCAGATAATACGCTATTCGGAAAATTTTAACATGCAATGGAAATATACTATCACAGATACATTATTAATGGTATCCAATCCTAGAATAGTAGAAGCCAATGATGGCAATTTCTACTTCATGATGAATTCAGAAGAACACGATTATTCTACAAGCATTATGAAATTTAGTTCGGCAGGTGTCTTGCTATGGCAAAAAAATTATTTCTTGGCTTCAGGTTATGCTGATGCGCATGCTCTTTCGAAAGCTATAGCTGGAGACAACGGGTTTCTGTTTGGAGGAGGGACATGTAGTCTGAAAAACTATATTGTCAAATGTTCGGCCGATGGTACTATTGAATGGCAACATCAATATTACTATGAGAATCTTACTGCTGTTAATTCCGCGTATAGTATTATTCCCGATGGTGAGGAATATGTGGTTTCCTCGGGAGGTTACTATTTTTATACCCTTCTGACTATGAAAATTAGTTCAAATGGCGCCCTCAATTCGTATACAGTTTATAATTATCCAGGAGTAGATATGGTTCCTAAACGTATCGTAAAGCTGAAATGTACAGGAGGATATGCAATTATGGGAGATATTTTCAATACTAGTGCTGATAGTACAGCATTTGTTGCTATTTACAACCAATCATTGAATCTGCTTTCATTCAACAGGCTAATAACCACTAATACTCAACTTGCTCTCCATGATATAACTGCATTCAATAGTGGCAAAAATATTATTGTCAATGGAAGCCTTTTTGACTCAACGAGACATAAAATAGTTATGATTAATTTGTCTAACAATGGCACCATTGCTTGGCATAAACGTTCAAACCCATATTTTACATCACCTTACAATTATGTTGAATTTCAGGGACTCACTGAAAACGGAAACACTACCGTACATTTTGGAGATGGATCGCCTGATGGCAGAGTGATAGCAGTTGTCGACAGCAACGGAAATGGTCTTTGCAATTATATTGACTTTGCTTTAACCCTTGATCATCCCACCCTAATACAACTATCGCATACCATATTTTTACCTGGCTGTACTGTACAGAAGGCAGATGTAAATTACACTTACAACAATTTGGCTTCATTCAATAAGCATGTTTATTGTGGAGGAATTCCGGATTTCAACGAAAATGTCAAATACAGCGAAATTGGCATTACTCTATCGCCAAACCCAACATCGGAGTATTGCACTATAACTTTCGATGCCGCAAAAATGACTAAGCATTCGTTTATCACCATATTTGACACTTCCGGACAAATAGTTTCCCGCTTTCAGCCTGAGCCAAACTCTTCCTCCAAAGAAATAGATTTGCGAAACTTCGATAAAGGAGTTTACATGATTCAAATTAGCTCGGAACAAAAGATAATTGGGAATGCAAAACTGATTGTAATGAGATAAGGGCAAAAGAAATTAATATAGGTATTGATAATTTAAGTAATCAAAAAGAATTTATTGATAAAAGATGGAAATGCATTTTCTGAATTGCATTTATCAAAAAAGAAGATAATTAAACAGAATTTGAGATTCTCAAGAGCACAACACATAAATATCATTCCGCTGATTTAAACATAACACAGGGATTTGATGTTGATTTTGAATGAGTTTTAGTTCGGGGAGGCTGGGTTGATGCCGATGATTTCAATCTTTATGAACCAAGGCTGACGATGGGTGTAGCAACTCAATATCCGGGAAAGAAGTAGTAATTGGCAAGAGCCAATTAAAGGAATCCCGTTTTATTCTTACTTTTGCCAAACTAAATAAATCGAGAAAAGCATGTCAACAAAAGCCATAAGGTGCGTTTTGCGCCCAGTCCTACCGGTCCGCTTCATATAGGGGGAGTCCGCACTGCATTGTATAATTATCTGTTTGCCAAAAAG
>CAIXTV010000071.1 GCA_903922465.1 uncultured bacterium | reverse complement strand
GCAAAACAAGTCAATTTTATTGCGGTGCCAATCGCAACCTTGGCAAAACAAGTCAATTTTATTGCGGTGCCAATCGCAACCTTGGCAAAACAAGTCAATTTTATTGCGGTGCCAATCGCAACCTTGGCAAAACAATCCTATTTTATAAAAGGATCGACTGACACCATTATTCAGGCTTTTTATTCAACAATTCCTTTAAATGTTTTATTTTATCAACCTATAAATTAAATTAAATCAATTACAAACACTAAAAAAAAAAATCATGAAACTTCTATGGCATTTCCTAATCAATGTGTTTTTAGTAGTTACAAAGCGCAATTATCTAAAAGCAACAATTCTGTCGTTCTACCATGATGCGGCACTATTCAATGTGTCCACCAATCCATTCTTTGCCAATCTGTATGCAGATTTTCATCCCAAACATTTAGCCTTAATGATTGCTTATGATGCCTGGCAGGCTCAGAAAGACACTCAAATTGGCAAAACGAATACGCTCACTGGCCTGCTAAAATTACTTGGTGGTACAAAAATTGGGGCTTGGGATGCTAAAATGCAAGATACGCTGGGCAAAGATAGTGAACAATATAAAATATTAATGGCTCACAAGCGTACCCCTTTTCAGTCGGGCAAACAAAAGACTCGTGTGGATGCGGTGAAGAAATTGAGCGATAATCTAACAGGCATCACCTCCTTGGCTGCACTCAAATTGGAGGTGGATGCATTTCATGAACTCTTGCTTTCTGCCATGATTTCTCAGAAATCAGAAATTTCTGATACAGGAATCGACAGCAAAGATGTTGAAAATGCACGTATTGCTATGTGCGTTGCTCAATATAGCAATTTAGGACTTTTGATGTCGCATTTCAGCTCCAACCCTATCGAAGTTGAACCTTTTTTCGATTTGAAAAACATTCGAAATAAGAGTCAAATTGTATTTACGGGTCATGTAAACCCTACCCTGTTGCATGAAATTCTTAAACACACTTTTGAGGCCACCGATAAACTGAAAATTACAAATGAAGGTGACACTTTATTACAATTTTATCTCTCGCCTTTAAAGGGCAAAATGCCTGTGGGCACTCCCATTACCGTTCAGCCAGGCGAAGTACGCATTTTGACTGCCGCTCAATTGGGCAACATTGTCGACACTCACTTCACTGTTTTAAATCCAAGCACTATTACTGTTGGTAAATTCACCGTATTATTAAAAGTAAAATAACTTTATACAAAAAAACACGATATAAGTATAGTTTAGGTTGAAAATTGAACATCGAAAGGGTTTGTTTTATTTAAAGCAAACCCTTTTTTGTGTGCTGATAATCAATTTGTTTTTAAGGACTATTGCAAAATTATTTTTATGATAGCTTATGTTCGAAATGAAATAACAAAGATGAATCTTCGATTAATAAATCTTCTCATCCCCGAATCTTTTATTGCTTCTACCCTATTAAATATCCTTAGTTGAATCATTAATTCAAAAAATAATATTTCATTAATGGAGAAAGTCCTTAGTAGAAAAAAAATGCAAAGAGAATATCTTAGCTTATTTTATTTCTTGCTGCATGTCTCTATTTAAATAATTTGAAGCTATTTAGCTTAATTTCACCACATAGGATCATAGAAACATAAGCTACACATAGGATTTCAGTAATTATTAACCTGGTTTTGGAGTTGTTTAACTATGTGTTTTTCTATGTTTCTAATGTGCCTATATGGTAAAAAAGAAAAAGTCTAATAGTTCATTTTCTCAAAAATAAAATATATAAATAACGCTAAGATATTTTTACTTATCAGAAGTAGACAAGCAGTTATTTTCATTATAAATTCAAAGTTTATAAGATAATAAGGCGAAAATTCTGTTTGTATAATAAAATCTTCAAAGGTTTGCTACAAACAGCATGAAATAGTTTCAATTATGATCTTAATTATGACTTATTTTTAAGGTGCTATTCGTTCATGAAACTCAGCATTTATGCACAAAACCAAACAACAGAAAACAGCCCTCAGCCTGCGGAAAAATTTTCTTACAGAAACCTCATTTCATATCAACAATTATATCTAATTTTGAAGAAAAATTGAACATGAGGCATTTTCAAAGGGTGATGGTTTTAAGTGCAATAGTGTTGCTGTTCGCCTCTTGCCATCCTTCGTCGCCCGACACCCTTCAAAAGTCGTTTTGCTATTGGAAAACAAACTTCGACATCGATTCGGCTGATGCCGCAAACCTCAAAAACCTCAGCATTCAGCATTTCTATCTGCGTTTTTTCGATGTCGATTGGGATGCAGTTACGGCGAGTCCTATGCCTGTGGCGAGTTGCGAATTTGCCTACCGTTTCGGATATCAAACCGACATTACGCCAACGGTTTATATTACGAATGCAGTGTTCGAAAACATAAAAGATTCGAAAATTGAAGAGTTTGCCTGGCATCTGATTAATAAGATTTCGAAAATGCAGAATGATTTATACGAAAAATGTCTGCTTTCGATTATTACTCAAGATTCTACCTACAAAAGACTGGATGAAGAAAACTCCAGCAATTGGTCGGTTAAGAATGCCTATTGCGATAGCATGATGCAGCAACTTAGACCTGCATTTTTCAAACGAAACAACGAAATTTTAATCGATTGCGACTGGACACAACGGAGCATGAAGAAGTATTTCCGATTTCTTAATTTCCTGAAAAGCAAAATGCCTGAGTGGGAAATCACTTCTACGTTGCGTTTATGGCAATATCGCGACTTTCATTTAGCCGGCATTCCACCAGTGAAACGATGCCTGTTGATGTGCTACAATCTTTCCGACCCACGAAAGTATGAAACCGTGAATTCGATTGCCACGATAGAAGAATTTGAGAAGTATTTCACAAAATCAAGCTATCCGCTTAAACTCGACATCGCCCTCCCCTTGCATAGCTGGGCAATCTATTTCAGGGGAAATAAGTTTAAGGGCATCGTAAACGGAATTAATGAGGAAGAAATCAGCCGGGACACCTCCTTGTTCGGGCGCATTTCCGAATACCGATATCGCATCCTGAAAGACACCGTAATTCAGGAAGTATATTACCGATATGGCGACGAATTCAGGGTTGAGCAGGTGAGTTTTAATACGCTCCTGGCATTTGCAAAACTTATAAATAAACATATTTCAATAAAGGAAGGAACAAGGATTAGCTTTTTTTCGTGGGATGCCATTTTTTACAATCGTTTAAGCAAAGATGAATACAATCAAATATATAGCGCTCTATCTAATTAGTGTTTTTTTGCTTATGAGCCACCGCACAATGGCTTGCATGGAAGAAGCCAGCGGCGAATACACCCGCATTGCTTCGTTCTATCGCATCCCCAACGGCATGGAATCCTATCTTCCTTTCATTTATACTTTCGATAGTTACTATGGCACCGAATCGGACCCTTTGGGCACTGAAAAGATGCAAATTATTGACGAATGGCAAAGCGAAATCGGAACAGCGGTGGTGAGAAAGGACATCGAAATGATTTTATATCAGGTCACTCCAAATATGTTTTTGCTTTCTTATATTTACAACAAACTCAACTTCACTTTTGAAGGAAACACTTTTATTCAGTTTCTAACGAAACCCCAAAATACAATCTATCTCAACTATGTAGTTACGCTGAAACAAACGGAGTATCTTGAGTTTTATTTATCCGATCGTTGGAACGAAGATTACAACCGATGGTTCGATAATGGCATTCAAAGTCGCATGTTTATAATGTTTTGTAATATCTATTTAGAAAAATGTAAGTCGCAATTGCCCAAAGTGCAAAAGCCTTTTCTCAACATCCGATATCATTTTCAACTTGCCAAGATGTTACTAAAAACCAGGCGATTTAAAGAGTGTGAAGATATTGCACAACAATATCTTTCGCTACAGCCCAACAGCATTTTAAACAATGGTATACTGCATTATTTGGGAGTTTGCAGCATGGTGAAGAATGATACCGCCCTTGCCAATCTATATTTTGCGCGTTCCTTTCGTCTTGGCAACGAACGTAAGTTCCGTAATATGCAATTGTATTACACCTCTGCAGCTTGTGTTCAAAAATCCTTGCTTCTTACTTCCAATCGTTCCGAAAAGGCGCTACTTATTGCGTTGGCAGCCTTGCGCAATCCCGGTCATGCCCTCAATCAGTTGAAATTGATTTGCAATTACGATAAAAACATTCCCGAATTCTTATTTTTGATGTATAGAGAAATCAATAAGTTTGACGATTGGATTGCATGCCCTACCTACACTGATGCGTCTCCAACTATTTGCGGAGTAAATTACTGGGATTCGACCTATAAGGATGTAATTAAGACCAATCTGCAAAAAGATAAAGCTTATCTCAATGAATTCAAAACATGGTTGAATGTCGAACGAAAGCTCTTTAATGGAGAATCGAGGCAATACATGGATTTAGCTTATATGCATCTTTGTTTACTCAAGGAAGATTATCAAAATGCCTTTTCATGTTTTAAGAATATCCATATAAGCAATGAAAGCCCCTATTATGGTGCCTATAAAGGAGAAGAAATCTATCTGAAAATCACCAGTCCAAACTTCAATACCGATGCAAATTTGAACAATGTCGCACAATTGATGAAAAGTTTTGAGCCTACTGCCCGTCACGATGAATTTCAGTGCAAAATGCTGGCTTCATTGAATATGATATTGGCGTATAAAATGAATAAAATCGGGCGAAAAGCCTATGCCGGACTCATTCGTTTGAAAGCAGACCGATATGCCGGATATTATCAACCACCTAATATTGATGAATATGGATTGATCCAATTTTACACAGGTTTTTATTATGATAATTCGAATAATTACGATAAAATTGATTGGTTCGACCATAACGCACGCATCTCGGACGTCGACACTTTAATAAAATTAAGTTTAAGTAAGAATAAAATGGTCTATCAGCAATTCTTTAGTGATAGCACCATGGGCAGCACCGATTTATATCGCGATTTAAAAGGAAATATGGCCTATCGAACGGGGAATCTTAAGCTTGCAACTGCAACTTATTGCCAGATAAACCCTGCTTTTTGGAACAATGAGGAAATTAAAACCTATTTGTGTGAAGATCCATTCATTCCAAAGTATTGGCCCTCAAAACGAAATTTTCATTACAAGTTCAGCAAAGCCAATTTCACCACTCAATTATTGAATTTAGAGAAACAAACTCTTTCGAAGAACAAAGATGCGGCTGCGCAAGCCTGGTTGAAGCTTGGACATGCCTATTACAATACCACATGGTGGGGCAATGCCTGGATGATGTGTGAATATTATCGCGGCTCCGACTTATCTTGCCTGATAGAAGATGATAATGAAAACCGTTATAAAACGAAAAGTGCTTATTATAACTGTTCAACTGCCAAAAAATGCTACTTAAACGTGCTGAACTGCACAAAAGATAAAGAATTAAATGCCGCGGCTAACTTTATGCTTTTCGCTTGTGATATGAACAATGCCAATTTGAAACACGAACTTATCCCCTACGATAAACAACCTAAGAATTTGTTTATCAGAAGTCCTTGGCTGATAAATTTCGCTCAAAAGTTTCAGGATACGAAAGTGTATAGGGAATATCTTTCCAATTGTTCGAACTTGAAAGAGTATATTAAAAAGGGATATTTGAAATTATAGTTGAAACGTGCCGTCTTTGAAACTGTGTTTTTGCATAATCTCCAAAAATTTGGGTCAAAACTTCCTTTAGCGTAATCTTTAATCGATGGCAAAGTATGCTTATTTGTCAATGATTTCATTATAATCAATTGTGATACTCATTTTAGTAACCACTATTTCTCTAATACTTTTAGCAGTATTTAAGGCATTTTCTACTTTATCGACTGATAGGAATATGCTTTCATTAGGATATCTGATTTCAACTGCATATCCTTGTAATTCAGAAATAACATCATAATAATCTTCGAAATCTAAGTCAGTTTGACTTATCATTTCGAGCAAATAAATCAAGTCGTGAGTAAATTTAAATGTAGTTGACTTAAAAATCAAAAATGCTTTTAAATATTTTTCAACGGCTTGTTGACAATGAAAGGTAACAGTATCAAGATACTCAGGAATATGTAAAAAGGTAATCTTTGCGGTTCCCAGGTCATGGTCACCTTTTATTATCCATTGTTTTATTTCATCAATTTGCTCTTTCATACATGGTTTTTCCGCTATGTAACACTTGATAAACAAAACTTGAGGTATTTTCCTTCGACTCATCTATCTCTTTTGGCGTATAAACAATCAAATCAATAGGAATCATTGAACCATAAAGCATTTTTCTTACTTGTATGGTTCTTTGCGGACGGGGCAATTCGGTATCTTTAATTACAAATAAATCCAAATCACTGTTTTCATCAGGATTTCCTGAGGCATACGAGCCAAAAAGAATGATTTTATCAGGATTATATCCAAATGCAATTTTGCTAATTATTTCTGATATTTTATCTTCATCTATCATCTTCATTATTTTCCACAAAGATACATATTTTCATTTTATATCTCATGCAAATTTTAAGAGTTGTTGTTTTATTAGGTTCAATTACCGTCGATGGGTGCCTAACTATCTAGTCGTTTGAGTTTGAGTTAGAGAATCTCCTTTATTCAGTTCAAGTAAAAAATCTATCTTTGCATAAGAAATAATCCTTATGCAAATCACATTTTTAGGAACAGGAACATCGCAAGGAGTGCCGGTTATTGCTTGCCCTTGCAAGGTTTGTGCATCGAAAAACCCGCACGACAAACGCCTTCGTTCATCGATATTGGTGAAGGATAACGAACAACAAATTGTAATAGATACCGGTCCCGATTTCCGCCAACAAATGCTTTCCAATCATATACTTACTTTAGATGCTGTGCTGCTGACCCATGCACATAAAGATCATGTTGGGGGATTAGATGACGTGAGAGCCTTCAACTATGTTCAGAAACGCCCCATGGATGTGTATGCTTTGCCTGAAGTTCTAAAATCTATCAAAAAAGAATATTCTTACGCCTTCACTAAGATAAAATACCCTGGAGTTCCGAAAATAAATCTTTTGCCAATAAAAAACAATGCCTTTGATGTTGGACATTGGAAGATAATTCCTATCGAAGCTATGCATTACGAACTAAAAGTTCTGGGTTTCCGTATCAATGATTTCTGCTACATCACCGATGCCAGCTACATCAGCGACAAAGAAAAAGAAAAGCTCAAAGGGCTAAAAGTTCTTATTGTAAATGCTTTGCGCATCGAGCATCACTACTCCCACTTCAACCTCGAACAAGCCCTGGCATTGATAAAAGAAGTGAAAGCCGAAACAGCTTATCTCACTCATATAAGCCACATGATGGGCCTTAATGCAGAAGTTGAGAAAACACTTCCTGCTAATGTGTTTTTGGGTTATGATGGTCTAAGGATTAAAATTGACTAATTCAAAACCTTCAATTAGCTCGTTTCAAGGGTATTTCAAAAATTAAAAACCCTTAATTCATGCTTTTAAATCTTTTTTTTTAACATATTTATACGTAGTAGTAGTAAAAAATCTATTTTTGCGTATTAAAGTTAAAAATCTAAACTTGTATGGAAGCAAATAAACAACAGAAAAAAAACATAACCATAGTAGTAGCCGTAATGCTTTTGCTTATACCTGTGGCATTCATAATTGTTTTGCTAATGGGCAATAGTAAAAACGACCCGAATAAACAAGATCAAACAAACCAGCAAGTTCAAACTATTTCGCCAGAACAAAAATTAACGGAAGCATTAAAAGCGTCCAAAACAGATACGTCCGAATCAGCAATGTTTAATCTCGGAATGGCTTATATTGATAATAAAATGCACAAAGAAGGAATTGAAGTATATTTAAAGGTGATCAACCTCAATCCCAAAAACACTAAAGCTAACAACAATTTAGGGTTTGCTTATGGTTGCCTTGGCGAATGGGATAAAGGAATAAAGTATTGCCAAATAGCCCTCGACTTAGACCCTAACTTTCAGTTGGCGAAAAACAACCTCAACTGGATGAATGACGAAAAAAAGAAAGTTCAGAAGTAATACGTCTTAGTGTTTTCCTCAATAAATTCCTTGTCTAAACTCCGAACCTCAAATTTCGGACATCATGATGAAAAGCTTAATTTTAAAGCTATTCACTTTAGTATAAAGAACAGATTCAATTGAAAAAAATAATGCAGCGATGGAAACTCCTCTTACACACAGCGGAGGATGAACATTCCCGTACCAATTGGGTAATAATTCTATTAAGCGTAATCTTTTCCCTTGTATATTTGTATTTAATAAATGTATGCATACTTACATTTTATCACCCTGATATACAATCAAGCATCGACTTTGCAAACGACCAATTTGCCTTCCAAAACTGGAGTCTTATCAATACCATTGCCGTAACTCCTGAGCCAGTTGAAAGACTTCAATATTTCAGTAGTTTAATATTGTTCCCCCTACTTTTCTTTTCATTTTCTCAGCTAATTAAATCAATTGTTGTTTATTTCAGCAAAACAACTTTAAATACTCTGTATTATATCTTAAGTTTGTTTTTTGTAATCGGTATTTTATTGTTTGTAATAGTCGCTGTAAAAAAGGATTATTCTTTATTTGAATATTCACTTTTCCTTTTTCAGCATCCATTATTATACACTTTTATTTTTCTGCCCATAATACTATATTTTATTCTAACATACAGTAAAAACAGTTTGGTTTATTTGCCAGTAAATATTATAGTTTATTCATCTACAGCAATATTAATTCTGATAATCTTTCTAATGAACATTTTCGACAGAAATGTTTATTATGGATGGATGCTACACTTTAATGCCATTTTTTATCCAATATCACAAGTCTATCAAGGCAAAACACTTTTAGTTGATTTCCTAAGTACCTATGGCTTAAGTCCTCATTTTCTAAACTGGATTTTTAAAATCATTGGACTAAGTGTTTTTAAATATTCACTAGTAATGTCATTTATAAATGCTGCTATATATGCATTTTTAGCATGGCTGTTATTCAAAATAATGAATAATAAACTGATAGCTTTCCTTACATTCGCAAGTGTTTTGTTTTACAGCTATTTTTTAACCCGTTGCATATACTTCAATGATATTTATTTTCAATACTTCCCTCTTCGGATGCTTTTCCCAACATTATTATTACTGAGTTGCAGTTTTTATCCGAAGTATAAAAGAAACACTTACATATTCTCTCTAATAATATTCCCAATAGGTATTTTATGGAATACAGATTTCGGAATAGTTACTTTTATAAGTTGGCTTCTATTTCTGATATATTTTGAGTTTTCCTCTATTAGAAATTTCAAATTATTCGCAATAAAAAGCATACAACATATAGTCTTGAATATTGCTTCCTTAATTACAATATTCATGGTATTTGGATTATATATTTACTTCAGAAGTTCACACTTACCCAATTTCTTTAAACTTTTAGAGTATCAACGCTATTTCTATATTACCGGTTTTGCAATGCAACCCCTCAAAACTCTCCCTTCATTATGGGGGATTATTATTATTATATACTTCATGAGTCTTAGTTTTTCCTTAATAAAGCTTGAAAGAAAAAATCAATCAACTACTGATTCATTAATTTTCACTTTATCCATTTTAGGATTGGGAATCTTTATTTATCATCAGGGAAAATCTGATTACTATACCATGACAATGATAAATTATCCTGCATTTATTCTACTTGGAATCTTTTCAAATAAATTAGTTGATGACTTCAAAACTCAAAAAACCAATATAGTCAAACTATTTATTGGAGTGTTATTGCTATTTATAGTTTCAACTGGCATTTTTAACTCAATATATAAATCAAGAATTTTATTAGGGTGGGCCAAAGCCGGTTCATCTGTATTAATATCATCAAATCCTAATAACATTATAGTTTCCCAAAACATTACGTTCATTAAAAAACACACATCCCCTCACGAGAAAACACTTATTTTATCTAGCCAGTATGATGGATTATATTATGCGGAAACCAATACGGCTTGTGCATTAAATATCCCTGGCTCTGGGGAGTTATTTTTAAAATCCGATTACAATAAAATTATTGAAGCAATTAATTCAGCCCAATCAAAAATATTTATTGAGCCCAACAATAATGACCCTGTGTTTAATAAGGCATTATTAGATAAACTTTACACTGCTATTGATTCAAGTGAAAACAAACAAATGTTTCTTATTTCAAAATCAAATGGAAGGAAAATAAATATACTCGAAGAAAACTACTTAAACAATTTCACTATCCTGAATGCAACGCAAATGACTTTAATTAATCCATGTATTGAGAATTATTTTGAATTAGGAAATTATTTAAACCGAAATGAATTATTCGCAGAATCTATTAAAGCTTATGAAAAAGCCTTAGCGTATAAACCCTATGAAAACTTCAATTACAGTCAGGTTTTTTGTAATCTTGGCTGGGTTAACGGAAAAACACAAGCTTGGGATAAAGCCATCTATTATACTAAAAAAGCCCTTGAAATTGATTCGAGCAATCTTATTCGTAATAATTTAAATTGGCTGATAACAGAAAAGTTAAAACAAAATAAATAAATTTGCAAAAAACAAAAGTATGCAAACAAATAATCCCAAAGTTAAAAGGAATATTACCATCGCAGTTGCTTCAATACTGTTAGTTGTTCCAATTGTTTTTATTTTAATATTGATTTTTGGAAATTCCAAGAACAATAAAGGTCAAACTGATCCTCAACAGCAAAATCAGCAAGCTCAAAAAGTAAGTCCTGAAGAAAAGCTTATTAATGCCTTAAAAATCTCAAAGACTGATTCCTCTGAAACAGCATTATTCAATCTGGCTTTAGCTTATAATGATAATAAAATGCATAAAGAAGGCATTGATCTATTTTTAAAAGTAGTTAAAATTAATCCTAAACACGTTATTGCATATAATAATCTGGGGTTTTCCTATGGTTGCCTCGGTGAATGGGACAATGGAATAAAATATTGTCAGATGGCTCTTGATTTAGATCCTAATTTCCAGTTAGCAAAAAATAATTTAAACTGGATGAAGGACGAGAAGAAGAAAGCTTCGAAGTAATTAAGAAAATATTGCATTCAATTGACAGACACATCACATAAACCACTGATTGCAGCTATCATTCCGGCATACAATGAAGAACATTCCATAGGCTATGTGGTTATGAATTTGCTTGAAGTGGCAAAAACCCATCAATTTAACTTAGATGTGATTGTGGTGAATGATAGTTCAACAGATAATACTTCTCAAATTGCCGCGAAACTGGATTGTATCCTAATTAATTTACCTTCAAATTTAGGAATTGGAGGCGCTGTGCAAACAGGTTTTAAATATGCATTTCTGAAAGGCTATGATTTTGCAATGCAAGTGGATGGCGATGGACAACATCCTCCAAAAGAAATTTCTAAAATTATTCTGCCTGCCCTTGCAAACGAAGCCGATGTAATGATTGGTTCACGTTTTTTAGAGAAAAGTGGTTTTCAATCAACATTTCTCAGGCGTTTGGGAATTAATTACTTTAAACATATCATTAAAGTGTTTTGTGGAATAAGAGTAAGCGATTGCACCTCAGGTTTTCGAATCATCAACTCTAAGGCACTTGAAATTGTGAATTCCTATTATCCAGATGAATATCCCGAACCCGAATCAGTCATACAATTTCATCAAAATAATTTAACTATTAAAGAAGTTCAAGTTGAGATGAACGAACGCGAAGGTGGAAAGTCTTCAATTAGAGCCTTTAACACTTTATATTACATGATAAAAGTAACGATTGCGATTTTGTTTACCTATATCAGACTTAAAAAACATAAAATCAAATGAATGTAGTTCCTTTTCGCATACAGATTATTACGATTTTCATCACTTTATTGTTTCTGATTTATATCGGAAGACTCATTGTAAAAGGCAAGCTCCGTGAAGAATACTCTTTTTTCTGGATAGTGCTTGCCATTATCCTAGGAGTTTTTTCAATATGGCGCGATGGACTTGATATCATTGCAAAATCTCTTGGTGTCTATATGGCGCCAAATCTTGTATTTACAGCAGCCATTTTCGCAATCTTTGTCTATCTAATTCATCTTTCAATAGTAGTTTCTAAGCTCCATAATAAAAATAAAGATTTGACCCAAGAAATTGCCATAATGAAGACTTTGCTTGAGGATTTGCATAAAAAAGAGCTCACAGATAAATCAGAAAACAACCAACAACTTACAAAAGAGCATGGAACTGAAAGATGAAGCTCAGGCTTTAACAAAATATCTTATCGGGGAAAATGCGACAAAAGAAGTTGTTGATTTATATACTTTGGCATTGGGGAGAATAGATATTACTCTTTCCCGAAAAGAATTAAAACGTTGGGATAAGATGATAAAAAATGCTTTTCTGCTAAAAGTTATTGATAGTGGTTTGGCAATTCTCGATAAATGCAATCCTATTCGAAAAAGGATTTTTTTAATGTTGGCAATTCTTGAAGCACAACCAAACTATTGCACTCATTTCTTTCAGAAAAAGAGAAAATCATGGTATTTATTAAATTTCTTTTATCGTGGAGTGGTTTCAGTTTTCTATTTAATGATTGGTGTTTTATACCTTAAACTATTTAAAATATGAGTAAGGTTTACAATATCATTATTGTAGGTTCAGGACCTTCAGGAGCACAAGCTGCTCAAACCTTTGTAGAATCAGGAATAGAAGTCTTGATGTTGGATGTTGGCGAAAAAGACGAGAAATATCCCAATATTGTTCCTAATGTCCCTTTCGCAGTGTTCAGGCAGAATGACAAAGAACAATATCGCTATTTATTAGGTGATGAATTCGAAGCAGTTCCTTTTGATGATATTAAAACGGGCTCGCAGTTAACACCTCCCCGTAAACACATTATGCGTAATATTGAAAAACTTATCCCTCTTGAATCGGATACTTTTTTCCCGATGGAAAGCCTTGCTTATGGAGGATTAGGATGCGGTTGGGGTGGTGGAGCTTTTGTTTATTCTGATGAAGAGTTGAAAAAAGCAGGATTGAATATTGAAAAAATAAAAGAAGCCTATCAGGTAGTGGGTGATAGAATTGGTATTTCAGGTGATTTGAATTCAACAAAAAAATATTCATTAGGTGAACTTAAAAACGTTCAACCTTCCTTAAAAATGGATAATTCAGTTGAAAAAATTTATTCGCGGTATTTAAAGAATCAATCAAAATACAATCAAAAAGGAGTATTTATGGGTCCTCCGCCTATGGCAATGCTTAGCCAGGACTTAGGCGAAAGAAAGAAAACTGAGTATTTTGACAATGATTTTTATACTGATATACTTAAACAAACCTATCGTCCCTGGATAACAATCAATAACTTAAAAAAGTCATTAAACTTTATATATCAGGCCCAACGATTAGTTATACGCTTTATCGAGAAAGAAGATTTTATAGAAGTTGAAACAAAAAACACCATTACAAACGAAATAGAATATTTTACGACAAAAAAACTTATTCTTGCCACTGGCGCTCCCGGAACGGCACGTATTGTATTGCGTTCTCTGTCTGATAAAATCCAACGTTTGCCTTTATTATCCAATCCCTATAATTATATTCCCTGCATTTACCCTGCAATGTTGGGCAAACCCCTGAGCACATTAAAAACGAGTGTTGCACAAGCTGTCATTTATTTAGATGAAAACGGAAGAAATGAAGATGTTTTGGTTTCTTCAATATTCACCTACCGTTCACTCTTGCTATATAAACTAATTAAAGAAACCCCCTTGAATTTCAGTGATGGAAGAAAAATGATGCAATATCTTCAATCGGCTTTTGTAATTGCCGGGCTTCATTTCCCTGATTCATTTTCTGAAAGCAAATATTATGAATTGATTAACGACTCTGATTCCTTCACAGGCGACAAGCTTAAAGCTCATTATGAGCAAACTGAAGAAGAGAAACTATCTTATAAAAGGAAACTAAAAACATTCAAAAAGACACTTCATAGTTTTAATATATATCCGGTTAAAATTATAAACCCAGGCTTTGGTTCGAGTATTCATTATGCAGGAAGTGTGCCTTTTTCTTCTGAAGAAAAACCAGGGACATTATCTCAAAACGGAAGAATTCACACAACGAAAAACGTTTATATTGCTGATGGGTCAGGTTTCACTTATCTTCCTGCCAAAGGAATCACCTTTAGTATTATGGCAAATGCACATTGTGTGGCAAAAGAAGTAATGAAAAACAATTAGAAACAGATGCTGAATAACAAACCAATGATTGTCATAACAGGTGCCGGTGGATTTATAGGCTCCTTTCTTGTGGATTATTTCCTCCAAAACAATTATTATGTCAGAGGTTTGTATCATAAAAACTTAGCAAAGAAATCGAATGCAAACTTTGAAGCCTTTCAATTCAATCTCTCGTCAGAAATAAACCTCGAACATTTTGAAAATGCCGATTATGTCATTCATTGTGCGTGGGAAGCCTTTAATGAAAAAGAAAGCAGCAACGAAAACAATTTTAAGGGGACTATAAAACTCAGGGATTATTGTAGGGAAATAAACATTAAAAAGTTTGTGTTTCTTTCGAGTATGTCCGCTCATGAAAATTCATTGTCAAATTATGGTAAAACTAAATACATCCTTGAAAGTCAATTCGAAAATCACAACGAATTGATTATAAAACCAGGATTGGTATTGGGATATGGAGGTTTATTCAGCAAAATTGATTTCTATATTGAAGAGCATTCCATAATCCCCCTTATTGATGGAGGTCATCAAACCTTGCAAACATTGTTAATTCACGATTTAGCAAAAGCCATTCACATTGGATTTGAAAAAGACTTGAAAGGGACACTTCTTTTATCTGAAATAGAACCTATTGAAATCAGAAGTCTTTACAAAACACTTGCTGAAATCCATCAAAAGAAAATTATTCTCATTAATCTTCCTTTCCCAATTGTAAAGTTGGCATTTAAACTAATACAAATCTTTCATATTCCTTTCAATCTATCGATAGAAAACCTTTTGGGTTTAAAACAATTGAGAAGTTTTGATGTCAGAACCGATTTAAAAGCATTTGGCTTCATGCCTAATAATTATTTAGAAAGTATAAATATACTAAAAGCCAATGAGCCTGTTAAAAAGCATTAGAAGAAAGCTCTCTGACCATAGACTGGAAGGGATTAACCCTGATAGTGTTGAATTTGTTGAAATTCATCGCCAAATCATGTCTGAACGAAAGTACATGCAGGATATCTCTAAAGAGTTTTATCAAACTATAATAAAACTAGATGAAAAATACTTCAATGGAAACGGATTACGATTGGAAATTGGAGCTGGAAGTAGTTTTTTTAGTACATTATATCCCGAAGTAATAAGTTCAGATATTAAGACAGGACCTTTTACGGAAAAGGTTGTAGATGCCTTAGCAATGCCTTACGACAACAATTCGCTGAGAGCTGTTTATGGCATTAATTGCTTTCATCATTTCGATGAACCCGAACGATTTTTCAGAGAATTAATCAGAGTTTTACAAGCCGGAGGAGGTTGCATTTTGATTGACCCCTATTATGGATTTGTTGCCAATAAGTTTTATCAAGCATTAACCGATTCAGAGACATTTGACAAAAAGATGGTGGGCTGGAATAGCAATATTACTGGAGCAATGCAAGGGGCTAATCAGGCATTAAGCTATATTGTTTTCAAAAGAGATATTGCAATTTTCAAAAAACTTTTTCCCGAATTGGAATTAATTTACACACGTCCATTTAATAACTATCTTCGATATTTAATTTCAGGAGGATTGAATTTCAAGCCCCTACTCCCCTATTATTTCCGTAATATTCTAAAGATAAAAGAATGCTTATTAATCCCATTTAACAATTCCCTTGCTCTTCATCATGTGATAGTTATAAGAAAGAAAAACCTAATTTGATTATTTTGATTATAATTGCACAATAAATTGAACTTCCTGTAATGGTATTTAGCAGCATTGTATTCTTATTTTATTTCCTCCCTATTTTTCTTGTGGTGTACTATTTAGTTCCCCGAAAGTTTAAAAACATCACCCTACTTATTTTTTCCATATTCTTTTATAGTTGGGGAGCGCCACGATTTATTTTTGTCATACTGGGAACTACCTTTCTTGACTTTCATCTGGTGAAGTGGATGTCAGCAACAACAACGATTTTACATCGAAGGTTGATGCTAACACTTTCTGTTTCGGTGAATTTGGGCTTATTGTTTTATTTTAAATATTCTAATTTCTTTATAGAAAATGTAAACGTATTACTACAAACTGCAGGCTTTACCGGAATACATTGGACAAAGCTGATTTTACCAATTGGTATTTCGTTTTATACTTTTGAAACCATTACTTACGTGGTAGATGTGTATCGGAAAATACACAAACCATTACATAATTTTTGGGACTATCAGTTATATATCATTCTTTTCCCAAAATTAATTGCAGGCCCTATCATAAGATATCACGATTTAGCTGATCAAATCCCTGCTGAAAGCCGAAAAGATATTATTGATGACAAACTTACGGGTTTCTATCGATTTTGTATTGGGTTGGCAAAGAAAGTATTGATAGCAAACCACATGGGAGCTCAAGCAGATCAAATTTTCCAAATGAATTATTTGGATATTAGTAGCTTCACTGCATGGATTGGAATTCTTTCCTATACATTTCAGATATATTTCGACTTTTCAGGCTATTCAGATATGGCAATTGGACTAGGAAAGATGTTGGGATTTAAGTTCCCGGAAAACTTCAACAATCCATATATCTCTAAAAGTATTTCAGAGTTTTGGAGACGTTGGCATATGACCCTTGGAAACTGGATGCGAAGCTACTTATATATCCCTTTGGGTGGAAATAAAGTAAAAACTAAAAGAAGACTCTACTTCAACCTTTGGTTTGTTTTCCTCGCTTCAGGTTTATGGCATGGAGCATCATGGAGCTTTATTGTTTGGGGCGCTTATCATGGCTTTTTTCTTATAATCGAAAGGGTTTTTCTGTTAAAAGTATATGATAAAATCGGAAAATTCCCTTCCACATTAATTACCTTTTTCTTTGTAGTGATTGGGTGGGTGTTCTTCCGTGTTGAGAAACTGACTGATGCTTTTTTATATCTCGACCGTATGTTTTCTTTCGATAGTTTGGGCTTCAAAGTACAACTTGATAGTGAATATTATACTTTCTTTATTTTAGCTATATTTTTTGCTTTCTTTACCTATTTGCGAATTGGAGAAAAGGCTCAAAATGCAATTTATTTCAATGAGTATCCCTTAAAAAGACATTTTGCAATGACTTTCATTAGTATGATCTTGTTTATTTTAGCTGTCAGCTCCATAACAGCTTATGGGTTTAATCCTTTTATTTATTTCAGGTTTTAAATTCAATTCAAATGGGATTTTTATATTTGACATTCACTTTAGAAAAGCAATATTAGATTTATAACACCTAATAGCGAAGGCAATAAACTCATTTAAATCCCTATCAAAAACATGTTATCAATTTGCATTCCTATTTTCAATTTAGATGTTAGTGTTTTAATAAATGAACTTGCTCAACAAACCCAACAGCCTAATGGTGCTGTTGAAATTGTTTTAATAGACGATGCATCTGATGCTGTTTTCAAAAAAGTAAATGAAGAAGTTTGCAAAAAACATAAATATATCGAATTAGATAAAAATGTAGGTCGCTCTAAAATCAGAAACCTATTTCTTCAATATGCATCTTTCGAAAATCTTTTATTTATTGATTGCGATTCAACTATTATTTCAAAAGATTATATTTCAAAGTATTTGGAGGCTATCCATCAAAATGATTATTCTGTAATTTGCGGAAGGAGTATTTATGACAATTTCCCACCTGAAAGAAAGAAAATGTTGCGGTGGAAATATGGTTTCAAAAAAGAAAGTAAACCTTACGAAATTCGATCACTATTGCCCAATAAATCATTTATGACCAATAACTTTCTGATAAAACGTAAAGTTTTTGAAGAAATTAAATTTGATGAAAGAATAACTAAATACGGGCATGAAGACACCCTTTTCGGATATGAATTAAAAAGAAGAGGCATCAATATACAGCATATTGATAACCCTGTTTTGAATGGTAATATTGAAACCAATTCAGTATATTTAAAAAAAACTGAAACAGGAATTATTAACCTCATTCAAATTTTAAATTATGTGGATAACAAAGATGAATTCATACAGGATTTGACTCTGTTAAGCTACTACAAAAGAATGCGTACCTTATATTTAACCCAAATTATTCTTTTTATTTATCTTTGCACTAGACCTATTATCCGCTTTTCACTTATCAAAGGTTATGTAAATCTCAAACTTTTCGATTTTTATAAATTAGGCTTTCTGATTCAACATATAAATTCAACAAATAAAATAATTTAACAGTTTAAATAATGGAAAAGAAAAACAAACTTTGTCAGAGCTGTATGATGCCTTTAAGTAAAGACCCACAGCAAGGTGGAACCAATAAAGATGGTTCTGTTTCCACCACTTATTGCAGCTATTGCTATCAAAACGGTGAATTTACCCGTGAAATGACCGTGAAAGAAATGCGTAGTTTTGTGATAGATAAATTAATTGAAATGAAGTACTCAAAATTTATGGCTAAGCTAATGACTATGGGGATGTCGAGAATGGAAAGATGGAAGAAGTAAAATTAATTAAGTCAATTAGGAACAGATAAGTCAATTGCCACAGATTCACAGATTAAATTTATGATTTATTCAGAGAAAAATTATCCCCATCAAAAAGAAAGTTATGAAATAATAGGGATATTGTATGGAAGTTCATCGAATATTAGGAAAAGGTTTACTCGAAATTGTTTATAAAGATGCTATTGAAATAGAATTTAAAAGTAAAAACATTCCTTTTGAACGTGAAAAAAAATATGAAGTTGAATACAAAGGAATTATTTTACCTCATTTTTTTTATGCAGATTTTGTTGTCTTTGATAAAATCATTCTTGAAGTTAAATCAAGAAAAGGGATTGTCGACGAACATATAAGTTAGGTAATAAACTACTTGGGAGTTTCAAAGTGTCCTTTAGGTTTAATCGTTAATTTTGGAGAAAATTCCTTAATAACAAAAAGAATTGTTTTATAATCTGAGAATCTGTGGCAATTTAATCAAAATAAGTTATCATGAAAATAATAGAAGAATTACTCAACGATAAAGCTACTAAGCCAAAAGACAAAACAGACCTTATTGCTAAATGGATAATTGATCAAACCATCAGCATAGATGATTTGATTGCTTTTGCAAAAGTGGCAAAGGACTCTCCAAAAGCCAGCTGTATTGAAGCTTTAGAGCATGCAAGCCTTTCTAACCCTGAAATCACCAATGCAAAAACATTGGAATTTGTCACGCAGAATTTATTACATAAGGCACCCCGGGTTAAATGGGAATCGGCAAGGGTGATTGGGAATATTGCTCATCTTTATACTGATAAATTGAACGATGCTATCTGCAATTTATTGACAAATACTGAAGATAAGGGCACAGTGGTGCGTTGGAGTGCTGCTTTTGCTTTAGGGCAAATTATAAAACTGAAAACTAAACATAATAAAGAATTGCTTCCTGCTTTCGAAGACATTATTGCAAGGGAAGAAAAAAACAGTATTAAGAAAATATATTTAGACGCTTTGAAAAAAGTGAAGTAATTCCAAGAAATTTCTTCTGATTACAAAGTATTTTAAGTCGGCAATTGGCAGTCTTCAGTCGACAATATCATACTCCCACATTTAATGGTTTTTATGAAGAGGGAATAATAACAGTAAATTTTACAGAAAGAAATTAATCAGATAAAAGAGATAAAATTAACCGCTATTCCTTCACCACTTTTTTGAGATTAAGCAAATTCAGGGGATTGATGTTGAGATTTTTAATGTTATTTTGTACTAATCGTATCACTTGATCGTAATATAATACCACTACAGGGGCTTCTTCTATTAGGATGCGATTCATTTGTTGATAATACACAATTCTAAGGCTGTCATTCATTTCTTTCATGGCTTTTTCATACAAAACGTCATATTGTGCATCTTTAAAGTGAGTGTAATTAGGTCCCTTTGGGCTAAAGTTTTTCGAATAAAAGAGAGACAGATAGTTTTCGGCATCGGGATAATCAGCAATCCAGGAGCCCCTAAAGAAAGGCACTTTCTGATTAGCAATTAAATTCCGTAAAGTTGCGGGTGGATTTACCTCAATTTTCAAAGTAAAGCCCAATTCATTTAATTCTTGCTGAATGTATTGACATAAATCGAGATAAGAGGATGTTGTATGCAGACTTATGGGTGCCAAGTCTTTCCCATTTTCATAACCTGCTTCTTTCAAAAGCTTTTTTGCAAGATTAGGATTGTATGAATATGCAATTGCTTGAGTAGAATCGAAACCAGGTAAGCCCAAAGGCAGCATTCCATACAAACCTGCATAACCTATGTTGTTTCTAAGATAACGCATCATCTTTACACGATCGAAACCATAGTTGATTGCTTGCCTGATGAGTTTGTTTTTAAGTGGATTTGCCTTATTTACATTCAAGGCACTGTCCATTTGAAAGCCAAGATACTCAGTGTTGAGATAGGGACAAGATAATAACTGAAACTTATTGCAATATTTGGCATTAAGTGTACCACTTCGAGTTAGCAATTCATCTTTATAGCTCCCATCAATACCTGAAATAAAATCGAGATTGCCTTTTACAAATTCAAGAAAAGCCGATTGTTTATCAATTATAAAAGTCACTGAAACTGCATCTAAAAAAGGCAGACGTTTTCCATTCTCAAACTCAAAATAATTTGGATTCTTTAGCATCACCAGCTTCACTCCTTCTTTCCACATCTTAAACATAAAAGGACCAGTGCCAACGGGATGGGTGCGGTAATCTTTTCCGTAATGTTCTACCACTTCATTTTGAACCACTGAACAGTATTGCATACTGAGCAGACTGAGAAAAGGAGGATAAGGGGTTTTTAGTTTAATTTCGAGGGTAGTATCGTTCAGGGCATGAAAACTATAGTTATCGGAAAGGGAATCTTTAGCAACATATTGGAATATCCATGAGGCTGGAGAAGCGGTTTCGGTTTTAAGCAGGCGATTAAAGCTATATACAAAGTCGGCTGCAATAACTTTGCGTCCATTGGCTTGCATAATTTTGGGATTTTCATGAAAGAACACATCGGAACGAAGGTAGAAAGTATAGGTTTTGCCTTCATCAGATATTGTCCAACTCTTTGCAATGCAAGGTTTCACAATTAATTGATCGTCTAACTGCACTAATCCATTATACAATTGATTTATCGCCCAAATGACTGCCTGATCACGGGCAAAAGCCGGATCGAGAGAAGAAATGCCTGACGATTCATTGTATTTAAAGGCTTTACGATTGCCATTATCGTCCGTTCTTTTGCAGGAAAAGGCAAGGGTAGCAAGGAATAAGATTAAGAAAAGGGGTAGTTTTTTCACCGTTCAAAAATAGGTAAAATTTGCATAGTATGATGGGGTTGGATATTATGAATAATTAGTTTTGGGCTAATTTGGGATGATCTATTGTTAAAAATCATAATCCATTTTCCATTCACAATTCTCATTGATAAATACTGTAGGGGCACAAAAAAAAATGCCCATTCCTGAGCAACTACACAAATCCCAAAAAGGAAGAAAAAGAACCAAGACCCAAATTTTAAATCTCATGATTTAAGGGGGAAACTAGCCTATTTCAAACGTCATTGCAAGGAACTAACCTACCCAACAGGCAAGGAAGAACGAAACAATCTCAAGCCCAAAAAGATTTTTAAACGTTTAAGAAGGGGGAAAATCGAACGCTGATGACACTGATTTTTTATGATTTAATTGGGGGTTTAAAATTGCGAAAATTCGATGAAATAAATTTGCTAATTGCATCTTTCTCTCACAAACCTGATATAATATCAATTGAAACAAACCCCTTTCTTTATTACTTTAGTAACTCAATTGAACATTATGCCCTCGACTTTATTATTTTATAATGAGTTATAATTATGCAATTAACCCCAAGCCTTTAAAAAGGGGCAATAACAGAGTCGTATATTTGATTGAGATTGAGGCTGAGGTTAAGATTGATATTAAGGTTGAGGTTAAGGTTAAGGTTAAGAAAGGGAAACCGAACGCTGATGACGCTAATTTTTTATGATTTAATTGTGGGTTTTAAATTGCGAAAATTTGATGAAATTAAATTTGCTAATTACATTATGAGTTAGGGGATAATTTTTTCATACATTTCCTTTTTAGTCTGTATATCAACTCCAAACAATTCGACATATTGAACTTTTGTTGCAAGACCCCGATCGGTAGCCTTTACATAGAGACAATGCAAGTAAGCTTGTTTCCCTTTGATTACAGCATAGAGTTTCGCTTTGGATTTGTAATCAAGAAACAATATTAGTGGTCGTTCACTATATGCTTTTAATTTAATTTCAAACATTTTATCATTAATCTTTTTTGATTTATAGCCATAAGCGAATTTCTCTTCTATAAAGTTCATTTCCTCTCTTTTACCATAATCTTTTTCGAGGTTTAGCCAATACGCATCAATGGGATGCTCAATATTAAGTGATCCATTAGAATTAAAATTGGCATCATAATAAACACGATTTCTATTTTTGCTTCTTTCAATGTAAAACAAAGATTGATTATTCTTTTTCATACCTGATGGCAAATCATTTGAATCGGTATTAATATTTGGGCTTGTGAACCAAAGGGGTATTAAAAGCAATGGGTAAATTATAGTCTTCATAGTTTTGAGAAAAAGTGGAAATTAGATTAACTTAAGTATTATTTATTTGATAACTCTATTTTCTCATCCAAGAAATCAATGGGCTTTTCATTCATGATTTCTCTTAGAGTGTTTTTTGCAATTCGTTAATTGAATGTATAATTCTGTCTGCTGAAGCATGCTCTGTTTGATAAGTGTCGTTCCAACTTTCACCTTTAAGCCAAATGGTTTTACAGTTTAGGAATTTAGCAGGTTCAATATTATTTGCTTCACAAGCCATCCAAATCATTTCATACCAATGAATACCATTGGTATCAATGCATCCTCCAAAATCAAATAGAATCGCTTTAGTATTTATATTCTTATTCATAATTAACTTCAATAATATTGTTTTTAGGTTTAATCCTAATCAAAACCAAGCCAATAAGTGTCCAAAACAACTCCCTAATTCTTGTAATTAAGCTCGCATAAACACCAATAGCAGGCGTTAATTTCATGCTTTCGAAAACCAGATAAAAACCACTTTCTCTTGACCCTATTTGCATTGGAACGAAGAAGAATATGTTGGCGAAAAGTGATGATCCTGCACTAATTAAAAACGTTTGATACAAACTAATATCCATTGAAATTGCTTTAAGAATAAAATAATACTCCAAGCAACCAATGATGCGTGCAATATATTCAAGGAAAAGCACATAATAAAAATCTCGTTTCCTGTTTTTATATAATTCGATTATGTAAGCATCTACTTCCTCTAACATAGCTTGTTTGTGCTTTATTTTTTTTACAAATATTCGTGCTATGAATATTTTCGCAATTATTTTAATGCTTAACTGCACAATTCCTCTTTTATAAGCTAGGTAAAATAAAAAGATAACAATCAAACAAACGAGTAAGGCTGCTATAAGCATAATTAGACTTTGCATTTTCAGTTCTAAGGTGAACATCAATGCGATAACTGCTGTTAACCAAAAGAAAAAATGAGAAAAAATATGCATCATGTTATAAGAAATAATGGTAGAAGTTGAATGCGTTTTATTTAAGTGCTTGTTTAATTCTAACACCTTATAAGGTTCGCCTCCTAAACTTAGAAAGGGAGTGATATTATTTATTGCAAACCCACTTATTGTGATTTTAAGTATGTTGTTAAACCCTATATTTTTACTTTCATTGCCAATAATATAATAGCAAGCTAAAGCATTTAAATAATAAATAAGCAGCCAAATACCGAGCACTCCTGTAAACCACCAAGCAGTTTTAGCTATATTATCAGCTATGGTTTGGAAGCCCAAATTGTAAACCATAAAGCTGAGCATTCCAAAGCCTATAAGGAAAAATAAAGTTCGAAAATTTAGAAGTTTTGCTTTCATATATTTATAAATTTCGATATGTTATTTTACTGATTTGCTCCTGACGAACAACCCTATAAATCAGCATGATATTAAGGATTATCAATTCAAACAAGCAATACAAGATGACATTATTAAGATATAGGGCTACTAAAAGTGCTATTGCTCTTATGCTGAAAGTAAGCATATGGGTATATTTCATCAGGGGTTTATTCATTTGACGTATTTCAGTGAGTATCCCTTCGGGAATTATTCCATTATAATGTTCGTGAATAAGTTTCATTAATCTTTGAAGATTCTTAGAGAATGTTTCTTGCTGCAAAGTGAAATTCAAATAAAAGCGCAACCACAATTTATTCCAAAAGCCTTTTGTCCAGGTATATTGATTATAATCGTTCCTGACTTTTTGAGAATTGTTAAACTCACTTCCGTCTTTTCCTTTAATGAAAAACAAATGGGCATTACGGTAATAATCTGCCATTGCTGCCTGAAATGGATAAAAAAAGCCAGTAATGGCAGCTAAAATGAAGATGGTAACTGAATAAGCTTCATTTATTAAGCGTAGAGAAATAAAAAAGTAAATGCTTATAAACCACAAATGCCCGGCTAAACCATCTAATACCCTCCCTAAACGTGATTGCATATCTTTTGAACGATCTACATCAATTATTTTCGAAAAGCTATAATAACCTACATTTAAACCTGCTGCTAATAAATCGCTCTGAAAATTCCTCATCTTGAAATTTCCAAATGCTATTGATCTTACAAGAAGTTGCCAAATAGTGTTTTTTAAATAGTAAATACCTCCAGAAACAAATTGACAATCAGTTTTCTCATCTAAAAAAGCAGTAATGTTATTATTTTGAGTTTTAATATCTAATGGCTTTTCGTCATCAATAAATGATGTAATTGCCATAATGGCGTCCTTGTCTGTTTGTGATTTTGGGTATTTTATGAATTCACTGAATTCTTTAGGTTTAAAAATAGTATCAAGCGTTGTAAGACAAAAATCTTTATCTCCTAAAAATTCTCTCATTTCAAACAAGCTATGCATTGAACTTGGTGTTGATTTTACATTTAGCTTAATTTGAAAGGGGTAATTTAATGATTTAATATAATCTCTTGTACGTAGATTCAAATCATTAATGACAACAATTACATCTTTTGCACTGTTATTTTTAAAAACATCAAATAGTCTTTTTATCATTGGGGTGCCTTTGATTTTCATCAATGGCTTTTGTAGAAATACCCCCTCATTATACAATCTAGATCCAGTGCCTGCTGCGATAATTGCGTAATTCATAGACTTTGTTTTTACTTTATATATCCAATGTTTTTAGTGATCTTAATTTGAAAGTACAAATTTAATACTTTTTTTGACTAATGTTATATACTTAATATTTTTTTTATGTTTTTTTTTCATGGCAATAAAAATGTGATTTTGCGATCATTATTTTATTCGTCAATAGCTTTATTGTGTTCTTCATTTGCGGCAAAAACCAAAATAAAAATTCAAAAAACACAAAAAGGATGAGGATTAAATTGATTTCAAGCAATAGATTTAGATGTCCCTTGGTTTTTTTCATTCACTTAAATGTTTATTTTTAATGTTCTTTTAAAATTGTAATACTGAATAAACATTGAGATTAGAATGCAGTAATCGGCAAAACTTTGCATGCACAAATTTTCGCTAATAAAAATCAGCAATTATAGAGTGTAAAAACAGCCTTCATCATCGAATTGCATATCATAAAACATAGTAATATAAATGATTATATAGTTTCATTTATAGTAAAACTTGCAAATTCAATTGCTTTATAACATTTAGAGGGGGGCAAAAAAAATCGTAAAAAAAGAGTTGAAATATTTTCACATTTCATCATCTTCTGAAAGCCTTATTCATCTAGGCTTAGCTAAGATTT
>CAIXTV010000070.1 GCA_903922465.1 uncultured bacterium | reverse complement strand
GTTGAAGCCATGGCTCAATTGGTGATTGCCGATTTTTTGCTGTTGAATAACATGAAACTTGAGTCTACTTCAATAAGTAAATAAAGAAATGCCATAAAGGCACATCATGACTATTAGGAATAAACTCAGGCTTTAAGTTTATAAATCACTCCATAAGTTCCTTGACGGGGAAAAAAGAAAGTTTATCGTAGTCTTTTCGTAAACATAATGTAATTTTGCAAGCAAGTTTAAAACCATAACCTTCATATCATGAAAAAAGCACTGAAAATCTCAGGAATCGTATTAGTGGTTCTGATAGCAGCAATGATAATTCTACCCATTGTCTTCAAAGGAAAAATAATTCAGAAAGTAAAAGACGAAATCAATAGCAGTTTAAACGCAAAAGTTGATTTTTCGGACTTTAGTTTCACCCTTTTTAGCAGTTTCCCCGACTTTACCTTAAAACTTAACGACTTATCAATCGTCGGGAATGATGATTTTAAGAAAGACACACTTGCTTCCATGAAAACACTTGGGGTATCTGTCGATTTCATGAGTGTGATTTCGGGCGATAAGTATGTGATTAAATCTATTAATATAATTCAGCCAAAGATTTTACTCAAAGTACTTGCTGATGGTCGCGCCAATTGGGATATCACCAAGCCTACCCCTCCTACCCCTGAAGCTAAAAAGGCAGAAGAACCTTCCACCTTCAAGCTTTCCCTTAAAAAACTGAGCATTGAAGATGCCTCTATCGTTTACGACGACAGATCGACTCATACCTATTGCTCTTTGCAAGGAATGCAACACACTTTGAAGGGTGATTTCACTGCTGATGTTACAATTTTAAAGACCAATACTTTAATTAAACAGCTTAGCCTAAGTTATGGTGGGATTAGCTATTTAAACAATTCAGAATTTGAAGCCAAAGCCGACATCGATGCCGATTTAAAGAATGATAAATATACTTTCCACGAAAACGAGTTTCGTATTAATAAACTTAATCTGGGCCTGGATGGTTTTATCACCTTGCTTAAAGATGGCTATGACCTTGGCTTAAAGTTTTCGGCAAAGCAAACCGACTTCAAAAACATCTTATCAATGATTCCTGCGGTTTATAGCAAAGATTTCGATAAGATTGAAACTAAAGGTACGTTCGGGCTCGATGGATCTGTGAATGGTAAATACGACAGCTTACATCTTCCTGCGTTTTCTGTTAACTTCAACATAAAAGATGCGATGTTTAAGTACCCAAGTCTGCCGAAATCAGTTAACAACATAAATGTTGCAGCCAATATTGCCAATAAAGGAGGTTCAGCCGATAATACGACTATTGATGTTCAGAAGATGCATCTCGAAATGGGCGGAAACCCCCTCGATGCCAGCTTAATGGTTCGCACTCCTATCTCCGACGCTCAACTAAATGCTAAGATTAAAGGCAAACTTGACCTTTCACAAGTAAAAGATTATTACCCTCTCGATAAAAACCAACAACTCAACGGATCTTTTACTGCCGATGTGGCAATAGATGCACGTATGTCCTATGTCGACAAGAAACAATATGAAAAAATAAAGGCCTTAGGAACTTTGCTCATCGAACGTTTTGTTTATAAAAGCGATGATTATCCTGATGGAGTAAACATTAATAAAGCTCAATTGGATTTTTCTCCCGCCTTCCTTCAATTGGTTGCCTTGGATATAAAAATGGGCAAGAGCGATTTCTTTGCTTCCGGCAAACTCGAAAACTATATGGGTTATATGTTTAAAAAAGAAGCTATTGTTGGTAATCTCGATACCCGTTCAACCTTCTTTGATGTAAATCAGTTTACCCAATCAGGCAGTACAGATGCAAAACAAACTGCTAAAGTGGATACTGCTCAAATGAAAGCAGTAGAAATCCCCGGGAATATTAACTTTACTATGAATTCAAGCTTTGGCAAGATATTATATGACAAACTTGAGTTAACCAATGTTAAAGGTGTTATTATCATAAAGGATAAGACCCTTAATCTACAGAAACTTCAAATGAATACACTTGATGGTCAACTGAGTGTAAACGGAAAATATATCACTACCAATCCTATGAAACCTAAAGTTGATTTTATGCTTGATATTGCAGGGTTCGATATTCAGAAAACATATAAAGCTTTTGATATGATTAAGAAATTGGCTCCTGTTGCTGAGAAAACCAAAGGGAAATTCTCTGCCAATTTAAGCTTAAATTCATTGATGGATGAATATATGAATCTACAATATGGCAGTCTGACATCAAATGGCAAGCTAAGTACTAATAATATTGTGATTGAAAACGCAACTATGTTTTCCTCAATCGCCGATGCCTTAAAAATCAATAGTCTTAAGAAGCTTGAGCTTAACAAAGTCAGTCTTTCCTTTGAAATTCTGAATGGAAAAGTATTCATTAAACCTTTCGATGTGGCATGGAAGAACTATAAAGCTAACATTGGTGGTTCGATGGACCTAGACCAGAAGATAGATTATCTGATTAAGTTTGCTATTCCTAAAAGTGAGTTTGGCGGACAAGCAAATAGCACTTTAACAAGTCTATTGAGTCAGGCAAATCAAAAAGGCGGCAACTTCAGTGTTGGAGATGTTATTAATATTGATGTAATTGTGGGTGGTACTATCACAAAGCCTATCATCAAAACAGGTTTAAAAGGAGCGATGAACAATGCCGTTGATGAGATTAAGAAAAAGGCTGAAGACGAAATCAATAAGAAGAAGCAAGAAGTAGAAAGCCAGGTTAAAGCTGAGGCAGACAAACTTAAGAAGCAAGGAGAAGACCTTAAAAAACAAACTGAAGATAAGGCCAAAGCCGAAGCTGACCGTCTAAAAAAAGAAGCCGAAGCAAAAGCTAAAAAAGAACTTGAAAAACAAGCAAAAGATAAACTGAAAAAACTATTCTAAGATTATATCACTATTGATTTCCTGATAAAATCATTGATGCATTCTGGCAATTATTTGAGAACATTTGTTTTTCAACTATTACGTTTTAATAACTTTTAAATGCTTTTGCTGTCCATTGCATAAAAATCAGGAATTTTATATCCTTTATTACTACCTCTAACAACGTCTATGACTCATAAATTCATTTGTTCTCTTTTCATCCTGATAATCACCCTTTCTTTTTCAACAAAAGCTCAGGAAAAGGAAGGAGATTGTCCTAAAACAGAGAATAAGAAAGCTGAAAAACAATACTCAAAGGCTATTGCAGAATATAAATCCCGTAACTTTGGGGGAACTATTAAAATGCTAAAAGACATCATTGAAGAGGAACCTGACTTTATTGATGCCTATTATTTATTGGGGATGATTTATGTAGATAAATCGAGGCTTAATGCTGAAGCTGCCGAAAAATATCTTTCGAAAGTGATTGAACTTTGTCCAAATTACAACCCTTACGCCTATTTCTATTTAGGGAAGATATGTTTAGACAACGATAAATATGATTCTGCAGCTAAATATATGGGCGAATTCATGAAATCTTCCGATTTAATTAAAACAGAAAAAGAATATGAGAAAGTTAAATTAGAAAAAGACTATTCAGAAGCAGAAAACATCTTTAACTACTCCAAGTTTTGCAACAAAATATACAAGAACCCCGTTCCTTTCGATCCAAAACCAGTTGTTGGAATCTGTACTAAGGAAGACGAATATCTACCCATCATTTCCCCTGATGATGAAATGGCACTCTTCACCCGAAGGGTTAAGCAAGCTCCGGGCAAAGATGATATGTTTCAGCGTACATCCGACAAAGAAATATTCATGTACAGCACCAAAGAAGGAGCTAACTTTAGTAAAGGCGAATCTATGCCTTATCCCTTCAATCAAAACCAAAACGAAGGGGGTGCTACACTTACTCTAGATAATAAGCATCTTTATTATACCGTGTGTAAATACACCAAGGGGAATACTTATTATAATTGCGACATCTACACCAGTGATTTCTCAGGTGGTGGTTGGAGCGAAATAAAAAGTATCGGAGCCAATGTAAATCAATCTGATACTTGGGAAACACAACCTTCTGTTTCGGCAGATGGTAATTCGCTTTACTTTATAAGTGACCGTAAGGGAGGTTATGGTGGATATGATATTTATAAAACTACCAAATCTTCAACAGGAGAATGGGGTAAACCTGTTAACATGGGGAAAGTAATAAACACAGAGGGAAATGAAAAAACCCCTTTTATTCATAGCGACAGTCAGACTTTATATTTTTCTTCTTCAGGTTATAACGAAGATGGAATAGATCATTACGGGCATCAGGGACTTGGAGGTTACGATATCTTCTATTCACGTGCCGATTCGGCTGGCAACTGGGCAAAGCCTACCAATATTGGCTTTCCAATCAATACTACTAATGACGAAACTGGTTTTTTTGTGAGTACTGATGGGCATTATGGCTTTTTCACTTCAAACAAACTATCGGGAATGGGTGGTTGGGATGTCTTTTATTTCGAGTTATATAATGAAGCCCGACCTGAAAAAGTGATGATAGTAAAAGGAGATGTGAAAAATGAAACTACTAAAGAAATGGTTGAGGCTAAGGTTGAATTAAAAAATGCTTCCACCAAAAAAATTACAGAAATACCAGTTGATACTGAAACAGGGAAATTCGTAACTATAGTTCCCCAAAAGTTCGACTATATTCTTACTGTAAAGAAAGAAGGTTTTGCTTATGAAACCAAGTTTATTGCTGCTTCAGAGCCCGAATCTCAGCGCAGTATTAATCTTGAAGTTAAACCCATTGAATTAGGTGCTTCCTATAAATTGAATGACATCTATTTCGGAACCAATTCTTATGAGCTTAGTTTCAAATCTAAAGAAATAATTGAAAGCTTTATTGAGTTTTTGAAAGATAACCCTAAAATAAAGGCAGAAATCCAAGGACATACTGATGATGTTGGAAATGACAAGTCAAACTTAGTGCTTTCAGAAAATCGCGCACGTTCGGTGCTTGACTTTATTGTCCAACAAGGAGTTGCTTCCGAACGATTGACTTATAAAGGCTATGGGAAAACCAAACCTATTGCTTCCAATTCAAATGATGAAGGTAGGGCAAAAAACCGTAGAACTGTTTTCGTGATTACTCAGAAGTAATCAACTTACAACATCCTTTTAATTAACCTTATCTTGTGTGAATAACGCCTAACTTCTTCATTGAAGATGCCTAAATGATCTATTGCATCGATTCTTACTTTTCCTGAAGCATGAATTACACGGCTATTACTTAATAACATCCCTACATGAGTAATGTCTCCTTCCTGATTATCGAAAAACGCTAAATCACCAGGGATAGCTTCTGAAACCCAATGCACCAAATCCCCTTGGTCGGCTTGCTTTGCGGCATCGCGTTGCAAAGTTACTCCCGAAAGATGGTAAATCATCTGTATGAAACCCGAACAATCAACTCCGAAAGGGGTGCGTCCTCCCCAAAGATAGGGTGCATTTATAAACACATAGGCATTTTCGATAATCTCTTTTCTGATTTTATCCGAAGCCTTAGGAGTCCGGTTCATCACAGTGCCATGATAGGTATATTTTTCGTCTTCAATATAAAACGTATTATTAATCAGATTCGGCATACTGCAACCAAGGGTTACGATAATGCCTTGTTTTCGGGTTTCATTGGTAACCAGCTGCACTAAGTCGGCAGTTAGAGATACATCAGCGTTATTTAACTTATGAAAACTTTCTTCACTAATTGCCCGCGATTGTGCTTTACTTATCCAACCTTCATAATTGTCATTACAATTGCGAATAAAGGTCCAATCGTTTTCTTCTGACAAGATAACATATAACTCTCCAAACAGCAGCTGGCTAATCATTTCCGATTGATGTCGTGCTTCCTTTCTTAAAGGAATCATACTTATATTACAAATTCCAAACTTCATAAAATTGTTTTGGTTGATTTCCAAAAGTACATAAAAATATTTTACCACGACCACTTTATATAAAATGCTAACTTTGCGACTCATGAAAAGCACCTATTTTTTCCTTCTTTTGTTGCTCTTTTTCCCTTTTCGGGGACAAGCTTCTTTCGACATAAACCCAAATTGCAAGGAAGCATATCATAAAATCATTTGCCTTCAATTTAATGAGGCTCAAGGCTTAATTTCACTGGAGAAGAGGGTGCATCCTTCTAACAACTTCAGTGTGTATTTAGAGAACATGATAGATTTCCTGAAGGTCTTTATTTCAGAAGACAAAACTCAATTCGATATTTTAATTGAAAACAAAAGCAGGCGCATTAAACTGTTCGAAAACGACCCTACTTCTAGCCCATGGAAACGTTACGTCATAGCAGATACTTATCTGCAATGGGCAGTTGTGCGTTTGAAGTTCCGCGAATACATCAGTGCCACTTATGAAGTAAATAAAGCATACAATCTTTTGCAGGAAAACTCAGAGCTTTACCCCATGTTCTTCCCAAATTTGAAAGGATTGGGGGTTTTACATGCTGTGATTGGTGGCATTCCTGATGAGTATAAATGGGTTTTAAAGCTAATATCTCTAAAAGGTTCCATCTCACAGGGCTTAAACGAGCTTACACAATTGTTGAAAGCCACTAAAAACAGTGACGATTATAAATTCATCTATCCTGAATGTCTGTTCTACTTAACTTACGTTAGCCTGCATTTGCAAGGCGATAAAAAAGAAGCACTTCAATTGCTTCCTTTTTATAATGATGCTCCCGATTTAATCACTAGCAGTCCAATATTGGCTGTTTCTAAGGCCAGCATATATCTTCAGAACGGGCAAAGTGCTGAAGCTGAAAAAACATTGCTTTTAGTGGAAGAATCATCCTCAATTTTCAATTATATAGACTATCAATTGGGCTTGGCAAAGCTAAATCAACTTAAGGGAGATAGTTATAAGTATTTCTTCCGTTATTTATTACATTTCAAGGGTGAGAATTTAGTTAAATCGGCCTATCAGAAACTTGCCTGGTATTATCTTGTCAATAATAATCAGGCAAAATACACTGAATACATGCAATTGCTTTTGCTTAGGGGTGCTTCCTACGCCGAAGCCGACAAACAAGCCGAAAAGGAAGCCCAGTCAGTGAATCGGCCAAATATTGATTTATTAAAAGCAAGGCTGCTTTTCGATGGAGGAAATTATCATCAGGCCTTGGCAACACTGCAAGGACTTGAGCCATCGAAAGATTGCAACAACATACATGATTTAATAGAATATACATATCGAACAGCCAGAGTGTTTCATGAAATGGGTAAGACTTCCTTGGCAATTTTATATTACGAAAGAACATTGAAAGATGGCTTAGACAAACCTTGGTACTTCGCAACAAATTCGGCACTTCAATTAGGAATGATTTACGAAGCAAAAAAGGACGTTACAAAGGCAAAAGAATATTTTCAGACTTGTTTGACGCTCTCGCCTGAAGAATATAAATCGAGTCTGCATCAAAAAGCGAAAGCGGGATTGTTGAGACTTAAGTATTAAACCTGAAAAGCTCGGCTTCGGGTTAGTTAATAGGTTATTGCTTAATAAGTTATTTGGTTAATAATAATCAAAAAGGCGAGTTAAACGAAAAAAATGAAAAACATCAATAATGAGTGGAACACACCTTAGAATATGTGGGAAGCATCTTAGAATGAGTTGAACGCTATCAAGTATGTGTGGGATGCACCTTAGATTGAATGTAACGCTGTATAGATCGAGTGGGATGCACCTTAGAATGAGTGGAACGTTGTCTTGAATGACAGGGCAGCACCTTAGATTGAATGTGTCGTTATCAATAATGAGTTGAACACTGTCAATATTGAATGTGTTGCTCCTTATAATGAGTTGAACATTATCAAGAATGAGTTTGATGCAGTGGAAGTTGTATTGAAAAGAATTAAAAGCCGGAACACAATATTACACAAGTTAGGGGGAATTCTCCCTTTTTACGAGGCAAACATACACAAAGAGATTTAATTATGTTAGGGATGACATATCGGTAGAGAAAAATGATATTTAATGTTTTGTATTGCCGTAGGTAGGGTATATTTTATATCTAAACTGTAGGAATGTGGAAGTTAAAGTAAGAGTCCACTCCAAAAAGTAAAAACAAAAAATTGCCACGAAGATGCCAAGGCACGATGTTACACAAAACACAGAATTTCAACCTTGTTTTCTCTGTGTAACTTAGAACAAGCCTTTCTTTGTGGAAAGCAAAAAGCCTTTCGGAGTGGGATATTTATTGTCTTCTTACGTTTTCTAAAGCATATAAAGGATAAACTTCTATAGAATTAAACGTAGAAAAATTTTCATTTGATATACGTATTCCCTTTTTAAGTTTCTTTTCCTGCAAAAACAAAAACAGGCTTTGCATACTTCCTTTTGTTCCTGCCTTCACTTCAATAGGTACAATTTCCTGCGAAACTGAAATAACATAATCAACTTCAGCATTGCTGTTCTTTGCCTCTCTATGCCAATAATAAAGAGAGGGATTTTGATAGCAGGATTCGGATTTTATCAGTTCCAAGCCTACAAACTGCTCGGCAACATTTCCTTTGTTAATGGCATCAAATTTCTCGGAAAGGAGAAAATCAGCTAAATCCAAGCCCAGTATACGCTGAAAAATGCCGGTATCATAAACCAGTAATTTTTGTTTCTGAGGATTTGCCCCCGCACCCAAAGGCAAGCCATTGGCAGAACTATGGGTTACCGGAATCACGATGCTGGCTGTAATCAGTAACTGCAATGCATCTTTAATCTGTCTGTGGTTGGCTTGGGTACTTGCCTTAGCATAGACAAACTTTTGCCCCGATTGGGATACAACTGACTGAAAAACTTCATTTAAACGAGACACAGCTACCCTTTTCCTGTATTTTGCAAAATCTGCCTGAAGCGAAATAATTAAATCGTCTAACATCTGCTGACATTGATTAAAATCTCTCGATTCAAAATAAGTTGCAAGCACTTCAGGCATACCACCCAGACAAATAAATTTTTGAATTAGTTCAATTAACTTTACATGAAATATTTCATTCAAGGGCTTTTCGGGTTTAGCCTCCCTGATTTTTTCGAGTAATTGATGCTCCCCTGCACCATTAAGGAATTCCGAAAAACTCAGGGGATACATGAAGAAGGATCTGATCCGTCCAACACCAAAAGTGGGAATTTCTGAAAGTGCAAATTCCAACAACGAGCCAGCGGCAATAATGTGTAATTCGGGCGTCTTTTCGTAAAAAAAACGTAAAGAAGCTATAGCTTTAGGGCATGATTGTATCTCATCAAAGAATAGCAATGTTTTTCCTGCTACAATGCTTGTTTTAAAAATGACACCTATGTTTTCGCAAATTACCGCTGGCGAAAGTTCATCAGAAAAAAGCGCTTTTAACGAGGACTTTCCTCGAAATTGATTTCAATAAAGTTATCAAACTTCTTTCCAAACTCTCTGATGGTTTTTGTTTTTCCTACCTGTCGTGCACCCCTAATCAACAATGGCTTATGTTTGGTTTCCATTCTCCACTTTTCCAATTCAATGTCTGCTTTTCTCTCGATATACATGCTGTATTATTTATTATCCCACAAAAGTACAAAAATTACAAGAATACAAGGCAATATACCATCAAAAAATACAATAATACAAGGCAATGTTCTTTTGAAAAATAGAAAAATACAAGGCAATAAAATGACAGGGCAGCACCTTAGATTGAATGTGTCGTTATCAATATTGAGTTGAACACTTTCAATATTGAATGTAACACACCTTATAATATATGTAACATTACTTAGATTGAGTTGAACACTATCAAGTATGAGTTGAACGCTGTAATTAGAAAAGTATATCAACAAAGTGGCTAAAGCCCTTCGTGCCTATGCTAATCATATTAATGATTTGGAGCTTAAAAAAGACGTACATTTCAGCAAAAGTAAGCTAAAGGCTGTGTCAGCCACTATGTTAAAAGGGATAGCTGCCAATGTGTTGGCAAAGGCTTCT
>CAIXTV010000069.1 GCA_903922465.1 uncultured bacterium | reverse complement strand
ATGAATAAACACCGAACCGCTAACAGCGTGTATAAGCCATTGCTGGGTGAGGGTTTGCGTAGGTCAGTTCTTTTGGTCACCTTGTGCTACCTAGACCACAAAGCGCTTTGGCAACGCAACGGCTCATACACGCAGACGTTATACCTTATTAATTTCCCCTCCTATTTAACCGTAATCTCATCGACAAATATCCATGCTTTGCTGCCTTTATAAGCATGCCAAAGGGGAAGTTTTTTAAGGCTGATGAGATTGAATTTCAGATAATGCGCTTTAGTGTTTTTCAGTTTAAAAGTAAAAGTTTTGATGTCGGTTTTGTATTTAAGATTGGGGTCGGCTTTTAACTCTTGGGCAAGCTGGTAATTGATTCCATCGTTGGAAATACTGCAACTGATTGATAGTGGATGCAATATCCAAACGTCGGGAAGATGTAGTGTGCTGATGTTTACTTCATTTATTTTTGTAATGCTATCTAAATCAAGTATGATAGAAGCATCTTCGTCTTCCCAACCCAGCCAATTAATCTTATAATCTTCGTTGCCTCTCACTCCATTTGTAAGCATTTGGGGTCCCATAGCGGTGTATTTTGGGTCGGGGGCGGGCACACAAATAACTTTTTTCTTAAATGCCAGGTTGCCTTCAACTTGAACATCTATAGTGCGCTTAGTGCTTTGGTAAAAAAACGTGGGACTGAGTCCTTTTTCGTTTAAAGCCTGAATAGAATCGTGTTTGCACATAGAATAGAAATCGTCGAGCATCTGATTCATTTCGGCTTTTTGTACATATTTACCCTTCACTTCATTATACCAACCTCTTGGGCCAAACAAATCTGTTTTCGCAATTTCTATAGTAGAAAACATGATAGGCATACGAGCCGCTTTTACTCTATAGAGCACTTCTGTGTTGGATGCAACTGCTTTTTCTGCTTTATCAAACAGCATATTATAGCGCTTCATATTGTTCTCTGATAAAATGGTTTGTGCAAGCCAAACCGGACTGCCATAAATGTCGAGATGAACGTTGGCTTTTTTACATTCGCTATGCAAAAGGTCGAAATATTCACGAATGTAAGTTGCGGCAGCTCCATAAAACCCATTCATGAAATCGTCAATAATGACATTAACATCGGCATTGGGGTTCCAAAGCAGTTTGCTGAGCAAATAGGACTTCAGTTCGGAGAAATTCTCGCTATGCTTAGTGTTGCATTGCTGGAAATGTGCTATTACGTTGTTTTTGGTGAAGAACTGTATGTTGGGCTGAAGGGTATTATATAAAGGGAAAGGCCCAAATGAGTTAGAAAATTGTGTTTCGTAGTCCCACAGCATAATTTTGTTGGTGATTTTGCCCCAATCGACAATTTCTTTTGTGAAACCGGCACTCCCGGAATCTGTTTCGATAGGTTTGCTACGATTCAACTCAATTGTGCAAAGGGTTACCATCACATTGTCGAGAGGTTTGGTGATAAGGGGAGGTTTGCGGGTGTATTGATAAGCTAAAGTGGTTATAATTTTGTTGGGAAACTCTTTGGCCACAGCATTCACAAAACGTAACATCAAGCCTGATGCAGATGCTTCTTCCTTGTCAATGGCCTTGCATTTATCGCATTCGCACTGAAAATAGTTATCGCTTTGGCTCACCGACCAATATTTTATGTTGGGATGGAGGGCAATTTGTTCCTTTAAGTCGGCAATGGTAATTTTCAATACATCAGGATTTGTTAGGCAAAACTGACCATAAGGGACACGAACTCCATTTATTAAAGAAAAATATTCGGGATGCTTTTTGAAGTACTTATCCGAAGGGATGATGCGGGGCAGGGTGTGAACATAGTAACCATTATATTTTCCATCGTTCCACAAATCGGCGATTTTCACAATCTTGCGGAAATATTCGTAAAGGGTGTCGTTAGTAAACTCCCCATGCACTATTCTGATATCGGCAGGGGGGATTTGCAAATCATTCATTTGCGGAATGCTAATACTATCGCTTTTGGGAACATATTCTACGGAAGGCGAATATTTTCGACAATGCAAATAGTCTTCAAGGAATCCCGTCACCCCATATATTATACCTCTTACACTACCCCCCAAAATAAACAACTTCTCATCGGCAGTATACAGATAATAGCCATCTTCTTTAAGCAAGTCCTTTTTGCTTTTGATGATGTCGTCGGCGCTACGGTTGGTGACACCAATTAGAATCTCTTTTTTTTGAGGAGGGGTGATGTCGCTGACAATAGCGAGGTTAGTCGAAGTGATTTTCTTGATGTAATTTTGGAGGAGTTTTGCAGCAATAAGTTCGTTTGTGCTTGGCTTTACTGGAATTATGATTTTGTAATCGCTCTTAGACTTGCTTACAAGAGTGATTTGTTGAGCATACATAGGGTAAAAACTGAACGCAAATAGCACTAAAACAATAAGTTTCTTTTTCATAATCCGTTTAATTTAATAATGAAAGCAAAGTTATAATAATATCTGTAAGCAGGGAAAATAGTTTTGCAAAACAGTTTATTCGAAGGTGGATTTACATTCGAAAAGGCAAATGTTTGCATTGTAAAGGCTTAATTCCCCAAAAAACTTTGGTCCAGCTGAAAACTTATAACGAACAATGTTACTTTTGCCCTTCCTAGCACAAGGTCAAGAACTAATGAATTATCAAAAATCCCTGAAATATATTCCAGCTATTGCCCTCAGTCTGATAGTGATGTTGGCTGGAATGATACTCTACTATATTCTTCGTTATGGTATTGACGTTCCTTATATGGATCAGTGGGAATATGTTGGTTTCTTTGAACATCTGGCCAAAGGGACTCTTACTTTTGGCGAACTATTTAAACAGCAAAACGAATATCGACAGTTCTTTCCTAATATTATTTATGTGTTTTTAGGATGGATAACTGATTGGAATACGCGTTATGAAATGATAGTGATTTTCTTGTTAGCTTGCCTGACCTCCTTTAATATATATCGATTAGCAAAGCATGGGAATGAACCTTGGCTTAAGTGGGCTTTATTTTTTATGGCCAATCTGATTATTTTTTCACCCGGACAATATGAAAACTGGTTGTTTGGTGTGCAGATTGAATACTTTATACCCATTGTTTGTGTTAGCAGTGCTATGGTTATTGTTTTTTCGGGGATGGATGCCCGCTGGAAACTTGTTTTTTGTATGTTGCTTGCCATCATTAGCACTTATTCTTCTGTTAATGGGTTTCTTTGTTGGATAGTATTGCTTCCGGTTTTTCTTCTGTCAGGGAACGACAAAACATTCTTTAAAAAATGGCCAGTTGTTTTAACATGGATAGCAGGGGCTGTTGTCACCCTTATCATCTATTTTATCGATTATCAAAAGCCAGCCCATCATCCAAGTCTCGACGAGTCGGTGGTTCACCCACTTAATGCTCTGAAATACTTTTTGAGTGTTATTGGAAATCCTTTAAGGATAGTACATTCGATAGACTTGATTGTTTTTTCGGGCAGTGTATTGATGATTGCCTATCTGGCTTTAGTCGTTTATATATTACGTCACCGAAAGAACTTGGAATTGATGCATAATTCTATTGTTTGGATGATGTTGGGTTTATATTCTATAATGACTGCAGCAATGATTATGGTTGGACGCCTTGGGTTTGGCTTTGAACAGGCCCTTTCTTCTCGCTATACTTCTTTTGCTCTATTCCTTGTTGTAGCTGTAATTTATCTTACTTCTATTGTGTTTCAACATTGGTCGGTTGGAAAATCCATAACAAGTTTCCAAAAAAGGGGCATTAGTTTGTTGCTGGCCTTGTTTATACTTTCAAGAGTGATAGCCTATCCTTTTGATGTAAAGGAATTGAAAAAATATCATGCAAATATTCAGCATGCCAAGGCAGGCTTGTTGTTTATTTCTTATATCCCCAATCAGGAATGTGTTAATAAGATTTATCCTTCCGATTTCGGTCATCAACTTCAAATAAAGGCCAAGGTGCTTGACTCACTTGGATATTTAAATCCTCCTTTGGTAAAAAGTAATGTTTTGCAGGATATTGAAGGAGTTGGTAGCAAAGAACTCAAATATGGTTCATTTGATAAACTTATTAAATTAAATGATAGCATTTTCATTGCTTCAGGTTATTCAAATATTCCAAAAACAAATGAACCTTCTGATGCGATTATACTTACCTATGAAGATGGGAAGGGGAAGTCCTTGCTTTTGGCCTTTGATAATAAAGATACCTTATACTGGAAGAAGATGTTTTCGGTAGAAAAGGTTACTGTTAATCCTATTATCATTAAAGCTTGGGCTTTCGATGCCAATACTGCAAAAGCATATCGACTGAAGGGAAGTTGTATCATTAACAAATAAGTGATGCTGCATTCTATATTAAAAATGGAATTGGTTTAGAAATTACTACTTTTCTGACTGTCAAACTTGCTAAGGTTTATTTCTGATTTAATGGTAAATAAAAATTTCTTCAAAATATATTAGCTAAATCGAAATAGTTTTGTAATTTTAACCTCTCAATAATTTATAAAATGAAAAGAAAAGTATTTTTAGTTTTTGCGTTGCTTTTGACAATGCAGTTTACCATTGTACGTGCTCAAATGATTGAGCATATCTACGATTTCAATAGTTTAACGATGGGTAACCTGAATGGACAGGACAACTGGACAACTGTTATCAACTCAAACACTTCTGTGACTTTTGATTTTGTTGTGGGTTACAATCAGGGAACAGGTCCAAATACACCTGATAATACCCAAGGTATTTTTTATAATAATAGTGGAGGTAATTATGGCAGAACTGCCTCTAGGTTAACCACAACAGCATTTCCCTTTAATTTTGCAATTGGTGGAATAATGGAAATTGAAGCAGATATTTACACTGCATGGTGGGGAACTTTTCTTGGATTTGGATATGATGCAAACAATAATGGCATAATCGTACCCGGTATCGAACAACAGGTAAACTTTGAATCAGCAACAGATGGTGGAATTGGGATTTATCTCACGCAACAAAATACAAATAATACAGTTTTCATGAAGCCAGATGGAACTAAGATTCATATTGTTTATGACAGTTTGGCAGGATGGAATAAATGGAAAATGTTTCTCGATTTTGATGCCAACGGAGGAGCAGGAGCTATAAGTTTATTTGCAAAAAAACCAACAGGAAACTGGATTAGTATTTCTGGGATACAAAGTTTAAATTTGGGATTAACTCCAGGTTCTAATGATAGAAAGGATCCGGCTAAATGGACTAAATTGTTTCTAAATGCATTGGGAGGCTATTCGGCTTTTGATAATATTATCATTCGTCAACCTAATACCGGAGGGTTGCTTTATCAGTATCTTGTTTTCAATAATCCCCCACTTAATCATCTTACCACTGATGCTCCTTTTTATGTGCATCCCATTTCTAGCAGGGGTTTGCCAGTCACTTGCACTATAAGTGGTCCAGCCACTTTATCAAATGATACTATGGTAACTCTGAGTGGTGATACGGGTCTTGTTACCATTACAGCGCATCAACCAGGAAATGCGACTGTTGCAGTATCACAAGATGTTTCGGTTTCTTTTAATGTAGTTAATCCTTTAAATGTGTTTCCTCAAATGGAAATTAAGAATCCCGTGGATGGAAATAGTATACGGGCCCCGCATTTAGACCCGATACAATTGTCTTTTTCAACTGCAATTGATCATCCTGATTTGCTTAATATTACAGGAGTTAATTTCAATATCAACGGTGGTTCGAATATTATTGCAAAAGCAACTACTAATGGATATTATGTCGGATATTGGACGCCACCTTCATATGGGAATTATACTTTGAATGCTACAGCATTTAGTTCAGGAGGTGTTTCAACTCAAAAAACACTTACTTTTAATGTGGTATCCGATTCGGCTGCAATGACTTTTACAATAATGGATACTCTGCATTTTGCAAATGTTTTAAATCAGGCTTATGACACTACTTTAGTTTTCCCGGGCTTTACGGGTATATATACAAAAATAACAGCAATTGTAAAATATGATTGTCCTCCAGAAGGATGTGAAGCGTGGGATGTTGTAGGTAATGTAAATATTAGAGGAGCAAATGGTGGTTGGATAGAATTGATTCGATACATTACTCCATATGCCTTGGCGTGTGGCGATAGTATCGACGTAACTGATTTTGCTTCACAATTGCAAGGGAAGATTGATGTTTCGGCGCAATTTCCAGCAAAATCAAAGCTAAGTATTACACTTAATTATACAGGAGGTACCCCTTCTTATAAATATACGTGGATGGATAAATTATGGTTAGGTTCTTATGCTTTTGGAACCTGGAGTACTGGAGGATTGCCATTGCAAACGGTTGAAGTAAGGCAGCTTGGTTTAGCTGATACCAATATTAAAGCTGCCGTTATTCGGGTAGTTTCTACAGGTCATTGCGGACCAAACAATACCAGTAATTCTGCCGAATTCTTTAATACTACTCATAATTTTAAAATTAACGGAATCACTACTTTTACTCAAAACTTGTGGAGGAATTGCAATCCGAATCCAACAGGATGTATGCCACAAAGTGGTACCTGGCAATATGCCAGAGCAGGTTGGTGTCCTGGTTCAATCCCAATGTTATGGCGATATGATGTTTCATCAAGAATAGGAAGCAATGTAAGCTTAATGTATGAATTTGACCCTTCTTATGTGGATTTATGCAGTTCGTTTAATCCAAACTGTGTTAGTGGGTCAACGTGCACAGATTGCGCAAATACCGAGAATCCTCGTATTATGGTTGCTGGGGAATTGGTGAGCTATTATGGTGGTGTACCTCCCGGTTTAAATATTGCATCTAATGAAAATTATTTTAATTTGAATGTTTCCCCAAACCCATCAGAAGGTACATTTAACCTTTCTGCTGGTAAAACTTTTATTCATTCCGCCTCTGTTAAAGTATTTGATTTAAAAGGAATAGAAGTTAATAGCTTTAAATGGAATGGAGAAAATTACACCATGGATTTATCTGACCTTTCAAAAGGAGTATATGTAATGAAAGTAAATGATGCTAAAGGATTCGAAATAAAGAAACTCATTATTCAGTAATCGACAATAATTTATAAAATGAAAAGAAAAGTATTTTTAGTTTTTGCGTTGCTTTTGACAATGCAGTTTACCATTGTACGTGCTCAAATGATTGAGCATATCTACGATTTCAATAGTTTAACGTCGGGTAATCTAGGTTCACAAGATGGTTGGACTTCGGTTGTGAATGCAGCCAGCACCTATGATTTTGCTGTTGGATTTAATTTAATAGGCACAGGGTCAAGTTTAGGCACAGGGTCAACCACTCCAGACAATACAATAGGAGTGTTCTACAATTATCCTGGTCCTAACTACGGAAGAACGGCCTCTAGGCTGACTTCTACTGCATTTCCTTTCAATTTCGCCATAGGTGGGATAATGGAAATTGAAGTTGACATACACACAGCATGGTGGGGTACGTTTTTTGGTGTTGGTTACGATGCCAATAGCAATGGTTATATAGTTCCTGGCATAGAGCAAACAGTAAACTATCAAGCTAATGAGGGAGGAATTGGTCTACATTTAAGTGATCAAAGTGCAGCAAATTGTGTATTTATGAAACCTGATGGGACCAAGGTTCAAATTGCATATGATAGCATTAGTAGATGGAATACATGGAAATTCTTTATCGATTTTGATGCAAATGGGGGAGCTGGTTCAGTAAGTTTATTTGCAAAAAAACCGGGTGCGAATTTTGTAAGCATTGCTGCTGTTCAGGGTTTAAATCTTGGTCTAACTCCGGGTTCTAATGACAGAAAAGATCCTGTTAAATGGACTAAGATATTCATTCAGTCACTTGGTGGATATGGTGGTTTCGATAATATCGTCATACGTCAACCCAATACAGGTGGATTGCTTTATCAATATCTTGTTTTTAATAATGCTGTATTAAATCATCTTACAACCGATGCTCCTTTTGTTGTGCATCCAACCTCAAGCCGTGGTTTAGCTGTGAATTGCACTATCAGTGGACCAGCTACTATAACAGGTGATACCTTAGTCACATTAACTGGTGACACCGGTACAGTAGTTATCACTGCTCATCAGCCAGGAAGCGTAACAGTTGCTCCCGCACAAGACATAACAGCTACTTTTATTGTTGTAAACCCTGCTAATGTATTTCCTCAGTTAACCATAAAAAACCCCGTTGATGGAAATGTGGTTCGCGCACCTCATTTAGGTCCTGTTCAAATGTCGTTTGCCACCGCAATTGATCACAGTGACCTTCTTAATGTCAGTGGTGTTAACTTTAATATCAACAGTGGTTCTAATATTGTAGCACATCTTACTACGAACGGATACTATGTAGGTTATTGGACGCCTCCTGCCTTTGGGAATTATACCCTCAGCGCAACTGCTTTGAGCTCGACTGGTGTTTCTACTACGAAAAATATAAGTTTTCAGGTTGTTCCCGATTCATCAGCAATGAGTTTTAAGATAATGGACACCTTGCACTTTGCAGATGTAAATAGTCAGAACTTAGACACTACTTTAGTCTTTCCTAGTTTCACTGGGACTTACACAAAGATAACGGCAATTGTGAAATACGAATGTCCTCCAGAAGGTTGTGAAGCTTGGGATTTACGTTCCTATGTGAATATCAGGGGAGCCAATGGCGAATGGATAGAATTAATACGCTATATCACCCCTTATGCTACAGCTTGTGGAGATAGTTTAGATGTTACTGATTTTGCTTCTCAGTTGCAAGGTAAAATAGATGTAAAAGCTAACTTTCCTGCAAAATCAAAGCTTACAATTACCCTAAATTACACTGAAGGAACACCTCCATATAAATATACATGGATGGATAAACTTTGGTTAGGGTCATATGCTTATGGAAGTTGGACCACGGGAGGTGTTGCTTTGCAGCCTGTTGAAATTCGTCAGTTGGCTCTGGCTGATACAAGTATAAAAGCAGCTTTCTTCAGGGTAATGGCATCAGGACATGGTGGCCCAAACAACACCAGTAATGCTGCTGAATTCTATAGCTCAACGCATCAATTTAAAATTAATGGCACAACAGCTTTCACTCAGGCTTTATGGCGTAATTGCAATCCAAATCCAACAGGGTGCATGCCACAAAGTGGCACTTGGCAATATGCCAGAGCAGGTTGGTGTCCAGGATCTATTCCTATGGTTTGGCGTTATGATGTAAGCTCTCGTATTGGCAGCAATGTTTCCCTGATGTATCAATTTGATCCGTCCTACGTTGATCTTTGCAGCGCACTTAATCCAAATTGTGTAAGCGGAACTACCTGTACTGACTGTTTCGATACCAGTAATCCTGCAATTTATTTAGCTGGCGAATTGGTTAGCTTTTATGGTGGCACACCTGTTGGTAGCACCGTTCCAGAATCGAACAATGATTTCGAATTAAGCGTCTTCCCTAATCCTTCAATAGGAATCTTTACTCTTAGTGCAGGCAAGAGTTTTAGTCATAGTGCTACTGTGAAAATATTCGATTTAAAAGGATTAGAAGTTAAAACTTTTGATTGGATGGGTGAAAACACAACTCTTGATTTATCTGATCTTTCAAAAGGTGTTTATGTGATGAAGGTTAATAATTCAAAAGGTTTCGAAGTTAAAAGACTGGTTATTGATTAAAGCCACTAAGGTTAAACTGCCTATGGTTTTTTTTGAAAGAGATTTTGTTTGAATTTATGTAATTATAGATAATGTGATTATATAATTTTAAAATGTGATAATGTGAATGTAAAAAGGACTTGCAGTGCAAGTCCTTTTTTGTTTGATGAAGGGTTTAAAACATGAAGAAGGAATATGTGATTATAGATAATAGGTAAAGACTATTACTAGCCTTGAATCACTTATTGTTTTATGCCTTGCTAATTAAAATTCTTATTCAAAGGATAGAGTTTAATTCAATAAAGATGCTTGCAATTCCATTGAAAATAGAGATTTGTAATTTTAGTTTCAAAGATAACATTCAATAAAAATTGGCAACATTCAGCCTGTCGATATTCCGTTTGGTTAATTTGAACTGAGGGATGTTAGGGCGAAGTATGATTCATGAATGAGACAAGTTGTAGAACTACTTTCTCAGGCCTTTGAAGCAACAATGTACATTATACATCCATTCTAATAATTCTAATCTTCTTTCGTCATTCGTTGGTTAATCCCTGCAGCAATAATCAACATGAGTATACTCAGTATCATTATCCATGCCCAAATAGGAAATACTGCAGTGTCGCCACTAGCATAACTATGTAAACCTTTAGATAAATAATAATTCACACCAACAAAAGTCATAACTACACTTCCGAACCCAATTACTGAGGCAGCATTGAAAATGTAGGCGCTTTTTAATTTCGTTACTAAACGGAGATGAAGTATGAGCGCATAAACCACAATAATCACTAAAGCCCAAGTTTCTTTGGCATCCCATCCCCAATATCTTCCCCATGATTCATTGGCCCAAACGCCTCCTAAAAATGTTCCTATAGTGGCAAGAAAAACCCCTATTTCAAGGTTCATTTCATTGATTTTACTAAGTTCTGATATTAAGGAGTTAAAACGAAACGCATTTTTGTTGTTTTTGAAGGTATACAGAACCATGTTTATGAGTCCAAGCATAAAGCCCAAGGCTAAAAACCCATAACTTATAGTAATAGTTGCAACGTGAATAATTAGCCAGTATGATTTAAGTACTGGTTGAAGATTGGTTAGCTGAGGATCATAACTGCTATGACCTGCTGTCATTAACATTGCAAAAGCAAGAAGAGCCGTTGAAGCTAGTGTTATTCTTGAGTAGCGCAGGAAGTAGAAGCCTGCAAGTAGGCCGCCCCATGCTACTATCAATAATGCTTCATAGCCATTGCTCCATGGTGCATGCCCCGATAAATACCAACGTAGCCCTAATCCAAAAGTGTGATAAAGAAAGGCGATTCCCAACAGAGCAATTAATCCATTCAGCATCCATTTAATTGAATTTCTACTTTTACTACTAAGGTTTTCGAAGAAAGCCAGCGATAGCAATAAAAGACTTAAAACGGCATAGATGTTACGAAGGTTCTCAAAGATTTTGGCATTATTGTAAAATATCTCAAGATTTACTTTTGATTTTGAAGGAAGAATAGTACCAGCATCGCTTTGACGCTGAATGTTTTCTATGTAATCAACTATTTTGTCAGCTTGGGTGTAATCGCCACTTTGACGAGCCTCAATTATGCGTTTAAAATACAAGTTTAAAAGATTGGTGTAGTTGAAAATGGGCAACTGTAAATCCTGGTTTATAGCACTCAAAGCACCTGTTAGCGGGAAATAGGCAAGGGTGTCATTTGCATCGACCCATTGGTTGGTTGGTGAGTTATTGATAGGAAACAATTTTAGCATGCTTCCCATAAATACCATACGGCAAATATTAACCCTTTCGTCAAGCTTCATAATTTCCTTGTCGAAGGAGTTTTGTTCGGTGGGTTTCTTCCTGAAAGCTTCTTGAGCGTATTTGCCTAATTTATAATTGAAATTCTGATCAAACAAATCATTGTAAGCAACATTGCCATCTGCACCAAGGATATCTCTAACTGCCTTTTCTCTTACGTAAATTATTTTCTGAGCCATCCAGAATCTTTGATCTAGCAACATATCCCAGAAAATCTGCATGCTGTTTAAGTTGCCTTTGGGTTCAATTTGAAAATGATCTTTTCTGGAAATCTTATGCATTACTTCTAGTGCAAGAGTATGAAGGGGTTCGAATCTTCCGTCATAGGTTTGAACAAGTAAATGACCTAATTTCTCAGCATGTTCGGGACTGATGGGTTTGGTGGGATTACTTTGAGAAAATCCGTTTACCGAAAAACAGAAAAGGAGTATCAGGGTGACAGCTCCGGCTTTTAGTTCGGCACGTTTTCTTTTAATACTTTTTCTTATTGAAGAGAAACGTGAGTTTTTGTTGATTAAGGTAAGGAAAGCTCCAATGCAAATTAGGAGGTAGCCAAGATAAGAAATCCAAGTGCCCCAGAAATCATGATTTACTGATAGAATGGTGCCTTTTTCGTCTACATCAAAAGAAGACTGAAAGAAGCGATAGCCTTTATAATCCAGCACATTATTCATAAAGATGCTGCGTTTTTCGTTGATGTTATTTGCAGTATCAATTAAAGTCACTTCGCTTTTATAAGAGGAAGGGTTCATCGAACCGGGGTATTTATCCATTATGAAATCATTTAAAGTTAAATAGAAAGGAAGAATAATTTCTTTTTGTCCCCAACCTATTGAAAGATCAGTGCCTGCAAGGCTTACATTTGTGTAGTCTATTGCATTATCAGGATTGCAAAATAATGGAACTTCTGTTGTTTTCCCATTAGAGCTTAGGTTAATTAAAAGAACAGAATTGCCCATTTCTCCTTCTTTTGCCTGAGTCCATTGAGTGGAAGCATTTCTATATAAACGCGAAAAAGCAAACATAACTCCTTCAGTCTTATAGATAGAGTTTTCTTTAAATTCTTTGGTGCTATCCCTTAATATGGCATCCGCATCGGTTTCCTGCATGGTGGTTTGAATGATGTCGTAAGAAGAATTTAAGGTTAAAACTCCTTCCTTTTTATTTATCTTAATAGCATTAGGATTGCTATTGTTATTAAAAGCAAGATCATATTTTCCCACGTTTTTAATCTCTCCGTTTTTAACATAAACCACTTCAATATTGTTACCAATAAGTACTTTTAATTCAAGCATATCGATTCCGCCCTGAACGTTCTCACTTACAGTTTCGATAGCGTTTTTAATATAGTTTTTATAGGATATTTTTATTTCTGTTATTTCGTTAGGAGTAAATGTATAATTGAAATTATTACTCATATTTTCACTCAAGGATAAAGGAAAGTCTTTGCTAAAGGGCTGTGATTCTTTGATTGACTTCACTTGTAAATATGTTTCGCTGGTTAACATCACATTTGATGTTTGGCCTTCTCTGATATGAATGTTTCCGCTAAAGCCATAATAGCGGGTAACACCTGCTCCTAATATCATTAAGATGAAAGCGAAGTGAAATACAAAACCAAAGAACTTCTTTTTGCTGAGAAGATTGTATTTCTTGATATTGCCAATGAAGTTTAACACTAAGAGTAGCATAAGCAACTCGAACCAACGGGCGTTATAAACCAACTTATAAGCCGTTAGGGTGTCTAATTTGTCTTCAATAAAAGTAGCGAGTCCTGTGCCAATAGCGAAGATTAAAAGTAATATCAAAGTGAGCTTTGATGAGAATAGGAGGTTAAAGATTTTTTTCATTAGGTTTATAATTTAATGATTTCAGTAATAAATATTTGAGATTAAGGTGTAGATTGTTTTAAACCGTGCAAATTTAGATTAATAATTTCATTTATTTCAATTTGAATCTAAACACATAGGTTGTAATTTGATAAACACCATGAATTCGAACAAAATAATATCTTCAGTTTCAAATGATTTGAAGAACTGTTTTATCAATAATTGAGCGTATAACGAGGCAATGATATATATCAATTAAAAATCAAATATTCATCAATTGATAACTAAAACATCTCAATTGAAATCCGTTAAAATAGCAATAAAGAAAAATTAGCACCTATTAAAATTAGTTGTTCCTTTGATAACAATAGTTGTGACGCATATAACAACGCTGAAACACAATAAAAACGGCAATTTTAAATATTAATTAAAGCAAATAAACATGAAAAAAACAGTTCTTTTTTTAGGTTGTTGTCTCTTAGGGTGGGGGACTAACCTTTATGCTCAGCAGGGGACGGTGTCCTCAGGCGGAGAATCATCCGGTACAGGTGGAAAGGTGAATTTTACAATTGGTCAGATTGACTATCAAACCGAAACCGGCACCAACGGCACCATAACACAAGGATTACAGCAACCATATGAAATTTATGTTTATACAGGCATAGAAGTAGCAGGTGTAAATTTAGTTTCTGAAGTTTATCCAAATCCAACTAATGGATCATTAACACTTAAGATTGATGAAAATCTATTAGGCAATTTAACGTATCAGCTTTTCGATGTAGAGGGTAAGCTTATTTCGAAAAATTCAATTGTTAGTTCAGAAACTAAAATTGATATGTCGCTATTAGCAAGCGCAAAATACTTCATTAAAGTAATGAGTAGTGATAAAGAAATTAAAACTTTTAAAATAATCAAACTTAAATAAACATGAAAAAAACCAAACAAATTTTAAGCATAGTTGCATTGATGCTCTTTGCTTTTTCAGCAGCCTTTGCTCAGTCACCACACAGTATGAGCTATCAGGCAATCATCCGTAATAGTGCAAATGCACTCGTTACTAGTTCACCTGTTGGGATGAAAATAAGTATACTACAAGGATCCGCAACCGGAACTGCTGTATATGAAGAAACACAAACTCCAAGTACAAATGCAAATGGTTTAGTTAGCATTCAAATTGGTACAGGTACACAAATTGGTGTTGGTACTATTGCTACTATTGACTGGACAGCTGGTCCTTATTTTATTAAAACACAAACCGATCCTACTGGTGGTTCAACATATACCATTACAGGTACAACACAATTATTAAGTGTTCCTTATGCTTTATATGCTAAAACATCAGGAAGTTCAACTCCAGGTCCTGCCGGAGCTATTGGTGCTACTGGTGCAAGTGGTACAAATGGAACCAATGGTGCAACTGGTCCAATGGGTGCTATGGGATTTACAGGTGCTCAAGGTCCTGCTGGAACTTTATCGGTAAATTGCTTAGAATGTCATAATCATAATGCTTCAAGTGCAAGTGCAACTGCAAAGGAATTAGATAATGCTAAAAAAGAAATTGAATTTTCAAAACATGCTGAAGGTCAAGAACTTTCTATTGAAGAAGGTTACAGCGTTGGTTGTGCTCCATGTCACTCACATGAAGGGATGCACAGTGTAGTTGATTCAGCTAGAGTTCCTACCCTTACATGGGCTTCAAACAAATATTCTTTCACTTATAATGCAGATGCAAGTCAATCGTCAGGTTTAACTACTATGCCTGGTAAAATTTCTTGTTTTACATGCCACAAAGGTGCTGCTGCCGATTCTATGAATTTATATAATGTAGCTCCTGTTCCAATGACCATGTATCCAACTTATGTTGGTGGTACTGTTACTACAGCTGGGAAAACCATTAACTTAACTCAAAAAGGTGGAATCAGCAATTTATGTGTTAAATGTCACCAACCTCGCCCAATGCAAATGAGCACAACTATTGGTGCTGCTGCAACTTTAGGTGCAAGTGTAAACTATGCTGCTTTAGCTACTACCCCTTCTGCAATATTCTATGATAGTGTTGTTGGTAATGCTTCTCCAAATACCTTAATCCCAAGTTATCGTACACATAACCATTATGGTGCTGTTGGTGCAATATTTGCTGGTCAAGGTGGTGTTGAATTCGCTGGAACTGTATCTTATCCTTCTGCAACTGCTGGTTACTCAACTCATGCTACTGTTGCTGCTTGTCAGGATTGCCATATGGCTACTCCTACCGGTATGACTGGTGGACATACTTTCAGAACGGCTTATTATGATGAAGTTACTGTTCCTGCTACAAGTACTCCTACTTATCGCAATTTCAAAGGCTGTCTTACAACAGGTTGCCACACAACAATGACTGCAACCACCTCTAGCTGGACAACTTTAAGAACTAATACAGCCAACTTGCTGAATTCAATTGCTGCTTTACTAAAATCGAGTGGTATTGAAATTATGCATAAGAACACTGATCCTAGCACTAACATCTTTGCTCATGTAACTACTGCAGGCTATGATGGTTATTTAGATATTTACGATCCTTCAACAAATCCTTTAGGTTTATTGAGAAACCCTGCTCAGGCTGCTTCATGGACTGCTACTCAAATCGCAACTAATAATGCATTGCCTAAATTACGTTCTTTGAAGAACGCTCAAATGGGTGCTATTATTAACTTCCAATTATGCTTAAGAGAATATAGCCTTGGTGTTCATAATCCTATGTATTCAACTGCTTTATTGCAAAATACATTAGAAACATTACAAGCTAATCCATAATATTTTTCATTTTTTTGCTTTAGAGGTTATCCATTTAGGATAACCTCTTTTTTTATAATAGTCAACCCTTTAGCTTATTATTCTCCAAATCAAAAAATGATTTATATCAATGCTTTTATGTTTGGGAATATTGATACTTTTGTTGGCTGTTATATCAATAGCAATTTTAGTTAATCTAATAACAATAAAAACAAATACAACATGAAAAAACAATTATTCAAAATTTTAATTTTCAGTGCTTTTGTAGCAGGTATTTTTATTTCTAAAAACGCCAGCTCTCAAACTGCAGGTACCATGACCTTTAATGTTACTCCGGTTTCTCATAACGCAGGTTATGGCTTAGAACATGTTATGGCTGTATGGATAGAAAACGGAAGTGGTACCTTTGTAAAAACCAGGACCAAATTAGGCGGTACATCTAATTGCAATAGTCATTTACTTGTATGGAAGGCTAAATCAACTTCAAATACCACTGATGCAGTTACGGGTTCAACACTGACTTCCTATGTCCCCCGCACCTATACTTGGGTAGGAAACGATAAAACTGGAACATCTCCTTATAATTTACTTCCTGATGGCAATTACAAAGTATGGATACAATATTCATGGGACGATCCACCAGGATCAAGCACAAACGATACCGTTTCGATTCAATTTTCAAAAGGACCCACCGCATTCACTTCTTCTCTTGCCAACGTAACTAATTTTACGGGTATATCTGTAACTTGGACTCCTGCTGCACAAAATACATTAAGCATTACTTCAACGCCTGCAAACGCCTATTGCACCGGAGCCAATTTGAATATTACTTTCTCAAAAAGCGGTACAACGACAGTATATAGAAATAATGTTTGGACAGCACAATTATCAGATGCAAGCGGTAGTTTCGCAAGTCCTGTTACCATTGGAACTTTAACAGATTCACTGGTAGGAACCATTGCAGCTACCATTCCTCTAGGAACAGCTTATGGGACAGCCTACAGAATCAGAGTGGTAGGAAGCCAACCTTCAACCATAGGAGCCGATAACGGAACCAACCTTACCATTTCGCCTGCTCCAACAGCTCCTGTTGTTGGAACCATCACCCAACCAACTTGCAGTGTTATTGCAAGTGTTGTATTGAGTGGATTGCCTGCAGCGGGAACATGGACTATTAATCCTGGTAACATTACAGGAACCGGAGCAACTTATACTGTATCTAACCTTGCTGCTGGAACCTATAATTTCACCGTAACTAGTGCCTGCATTTCACCTGCATCTGCTAATGTGCTTATCAATGCAGCTCCTCCTGGACCTCCTGCTCCTGTTGTTGGTGCTATCACTCAAGCAACTTGCACGGTTCTCACCGGTAGTGTAATTCTTAGTGGTTTACCTGCTGTTGGAAGCTGGACCATTAATCCAGGCAATATCACAGGAACAGGTACAAGTCATACTGTAACAGGTGTTCCTGTTGGAAACAATACATTCACTGTTGCCGATACTACAGGATGTGCTTCGGTGCCTTCTGCTAATGTTTTTATCGATCCACAATTCACTGTACCTACACCACCTGTTGCTGATAGTATTTTACAACCTAGTTGTACCGTGCCTACGGGAAGTATTTTATTGGGTGGTTTACCTGCAGTTGGAACATGGACTCTTAATCCTGGTAGCTTAACAGGAACAGGAACTTCTCATCTCCTAGCAGGGCTTCCTCCAGGATCTTATAGTGCTACTGTTACCAATGCTGCTGGCTGCACTTCTGCAATGTCGGCCACTACTGTTATTAATGCTCCTCCAACTCCTCCAGCAACTCCAACCATAACCAACGACATTCTTACCAATATCTTGCATTCGAGTGCCGCAAGTGGTAACCAATGGTATAATTTGACAACTGGCGCCATAAGTGGAGCTAATAATCAAGACTATACAGTGACAACTAATGGTAGCTATTTTGTGATAATTTCGGTGAGTGGATGTAATTCAGATTCTTCTAATATCATAACTATAACAAATGTTGGTATTGAAGCTAATCAAAATCATAATTCGATAAATGTTTATCCTAATCCTGTTGCTAATCAATTAGTAATAGAAATTAAAGGAAACACATCGAATACCCGTTTCGAGATATTAAACTCAAACGGACAAATGGTTTTCAAAGGAAATATGACAGAAAAAACTGTGGTTGAAACCTCAAATTTTGCCCCAGGTTTGTATATGATTAAACTTGAAAACGGAAAAACCTTTGAATTTAAAAAGGTGATTAAAGAATAGATGATAGAGGTTAGGCCTAAAGCAACATGCTTTTGGCATCCAGAATCTTGATATTTAATCTTAAATAAAATAGAAAAGGGCTTGCACAATGATGCAGGCCTTTTTTTTGGTTAACAGGGTGTGACTTTCTAAGCAATAAGAATCTAATGTGTTGATATTATATTCGATTAATTTTGAATTTGATATATTTATGTATTTCTGGTTGTAAGCTAAAGAGTAAAATGCTTTCTTGATGACAAAAGACTAATCGAGTCTTCTTTAGTTTATGCACTTTATTGGATGGTGTTGTCGATTTAGATGTATCTTATTGCGTAACATGTACGTGTGACGCTTTAACATTTATGTGTTACACCGTCATATGTATGTAAGACAACGAAACATGTATGTAAGACAGTGTCACATGTATGTATTAGAGCGTCATATGTACCTTTATTGTTCACTCCTTAAAATTACAGAAGAAATAATTCAGAAGTGTTTGAGCATGTTTTCATGGAACGAGAAAGGATGGTAGCGGAAAATTTGCTGTTTTTATCATATATTATGAAAATTCATGTGATGAAAGAAGAACTTTAGATGCATTATTACTATATGAATTCATAACTGTCCGAACAAATAAATAAAAAAAGAAAAGCTCAAAAGTGTATATTTGTAATTCCAAACACAATTATAACTAAAGAACTTTTCTATGAGTACAAAATTAGGAAAAATTTCGATTTCACCGATTTTTAAACAGAT